>JAFRIL010000123.1 GCA_017432845.1 Lachnospiraceae bacterium
ATATGCAAAGTTGATCTCACCGTGATCGGAAACTATCCCGTCCAGCCATGCCACGGCTTCATCGTAGTTATCCATAACCTGAGGTGTGACGGATATGACATCCGTGAACATGTGAAGGATACTTTCCTTCTGCTGCATCCAAATGGCGATCTGCCTGTCATAGTTTTCCGCTTCACGTCCGATACGCGTCTGACCCCACCTGTAGCCCATCACAAGACACAGCACCAGCCCGGTCACAAGAGCAGCGATCAGTATGGCGATGATCCGGTTTCTCATATGTTTGCTTGAGATGGATGTCTCGCTTGCCCTCTCCTTTTTGGCGGCAGCCTTTACTTCCTCAAGCTGTGCGAGCTTGGAATATGAAAACAGGTTATCCATCTTCTCACGAAGATAACTGCCGGATTCGTGTATCGATCTTATCGCATCATTACTTGCCTCTCCGGAAGATTCATACATATCGCTTATACGCATTATGTTATTAAGCGGATCACGAAGATCTCCGGCAAGCGATGCGATAAAGTCTTCCGTTGATTCAAGCGACTTCTCAGCCTTTCTCTGATTGATGACACTGACCATGAAGAAAACTATGATCACCATGGCCATCAAAAGGTCTATCGCGATCAGCATTCCCATCTGGGAAAAGATCTGGGAATAAAATACCGAACGATCTGCCGCAACTATCATTCTCCATCCGTTGGATGTCTCCCCGGAAAAAACGATCTTGCGCACGGAATTCACAGTTGCACCAAAGCTTCTGTGCTCAGCGCTCGCCTTAACCCTTTCGAATATGTCCGTATACTCGGGCAGTACTTCAGATAACAATTCACCCTGCAGTTTTTCGTCGGAGCATCCAACAATAGTTCCCTCATCCGTCACTATAACGGCAAACTGGTCCGAAGCTCCACTCATGCGGCCGACGATCCCCTGAACCTTGTCAAGCGTGTAATCCATAGCCGCAACCGTCACGCTGTCCGATAGCAGGTACGAAAGCGTATAACAAAGGCTCTGAGTCTCTGCATCGATATAAGGCTCGGAAATATAAATCCTTCCCGGATTATCTCTTGCTCCCGTATACCATACTCGCTCGGTCGCTATATAATCATCGCCGAAATCAAATCCCGGTATTACGGTCCAGTCCTTGTTGGCGGCATATACCGAAAAGCAGTTACCGCCAGTCGATTCACTGTACTGTTCCTTCTGCGAGGCGATATATTCCTCTATTTCCGTGATATCTTTGTCGTCCCCAAGGAGCTGCTCAAGCCTCATGGAATAACGAAGAAGATCGCTTTCGGATTCGGAGATCTCCTGCTGCATCTCACTCTTAATGGTTTCGATCTGCATCTGTCCCATGTCATCTGTAAGGCCGGTTCCGGAGCTTAATATGATGTTCACATTAAGTGCAAATACAGTGAGGAAGATCAGGATGATTATGATCGTGAACTTCATGTTCATGTGCGCATATCTTCCCGTCTTCTCCCGGTACTTCTCATCCTCGAGCAGCAGAAGAAACCCGAAGAATGCGATGGCCTCAAAGAAAAGCTCCACGGGTATCATCAGAACTGCCTGCAGTACAACACCCAGAGTTGAAATGCTTACAAGAACAAGCGTGGCCGTTCTGTTCAGTTTCGGTATGCGTGAAATATTAAATGACATGAACACGCCGCCTGCGAGTATGTAACCGAACGCAAACAGGTATACCAGCCATATCCCGTCTCCTCTTACATATGCCGTAGTATCATCGATGTAATATATGAGCTTTGTGAAAGGATTGCTTAATATGATCGCCTCGATGATCGCAAGAGGCATCAGAAAGACTGCCATTGACTTCTTACCGAACCGTTTCCCGGTATCGGTCATATTGATCATGTACAGGCAGAACAGCGCGGAAAGCGCGGTATGAAATATGAAGTAGATAAGGTTTATGGCATCAAGCACCGCTGCGTTTCTAAGTGATGTCATTATCTCCATCGAGACCTCGACAACGCTTGTTGCGGCCGATATCAGCAACATTACCATAAGACAAATATATGAAAAATGCTGGTCGGAAAGCTTGGCGTCCAGTCCCTTGGAAAAGCGCGCATATAGCCCCGGTCTGTTCTTGATACAGTCCACAAGACAGAACAGGGCTATTGCAAATGCTGAAAACTCCAGTATGATCTCATTCATCTTATCTGTCCATTGCCATACACCTTGTACTTGTAAGACGTAAGCTCACGAAGTCCCATGGGGCCCCGTGCGTGAAGCTTCTGGGTACTGATCCCTATCTCGGCACCGAAACCGAACTCGAATCCGTCGGTAAAGCGAGTGCTCGCATTGACGTATACACATGCACTGTCAACCCCGTTTAAAAACTTCTGTGCATTGTCTGTATCGTTCGTGATTATCGCATCGGAGTGATGGGTATTATATCTGTTGACATGAGCTATCGCTTCATCAACATCTGATACTATCGCAAGAGATATCACCGGCCCGAGATATTCCGTGCCCCAGTCTTCTTCCGTGGCAGGCTTCAAATCCTTAGCAGACCCCGGCACAAGTGTAAATGCCTTCCTGTCGGCTCTTATCTCTATCTCTTTTGCCTTAAGGCTCTTACATATCGCAGGTATGGCAAGGGCTGCGATCTTTTCATGTATCAGAAGGGATTCCGCAGCATTGCAAACCCCCATCCTCTGAGTCTTTGCGTTATAAATTATGTTAACCGCCATATCGATATCCGCGCTCTCATCAACGAAGATATGACAGTTCCCTGTTCCGGTCTCGATAACGGGGATCGTGGAGTTCTCAACCACTGATCTTATAAGGCCTGCTCCTCCCCGAGGTATAAGAAGATCGATATAGGAATCACACCTCATCATCTCTCTTGCTACTTCCCTCGAAGTATCCGTTACAAGCTGCACTGCGTCAGATGTTATGTCAACCGATTCAAGCGCTTCTTTTATGACTGCAACTATCGCTTTGTTTGATGCGATCGCATCACTTCCGCCGCGAAGTATCACCGCATTACCCGTCTTGAAGCATAGCGAAAACGCATCACTTGTCACGTTGGGGCGGGACTCGTATATTATCCCGATGACACCCATCGGCACCCTGACCTTGCTGATACGAAGTCCGTTGGGGCGCGTGAACTCTTCAAGCGTCTCTCCTATAGGATCATCAAGATCGCATACCTGCCTTATCGACAGCGCCATGGCATCGATACGGTCCTTATCAAGCATCAGACGATCGAGCATAGCCTTGGAAGTGCCTGCATTCTCTGCATTTTCAAGATCGGTCTTATTCTCTTTTATGATCAGGTCGGCATTGGCAACAAGGGCATCCGCGACTTTACGCAGCCCTTCATCCTTTTTGGCGCGGCTCATCGACTGAAGCACATATGAAGCTGCCTTTGCAGCCTTAGCGGTTTGTATAAGATCAAATGATTCAGGCATCTTCCGTCTCCTCCGTAACCTTCACGAGATCTTCGGGCAGATACTTGCGCAGCATCTTGCATATGCTCTGCTCCGTTATGGGCTTTGATATAAAGTCCGTAAAGCCCTGACGAAGGTAAAAATCCTTTGCATCGTTAACCGCATTTGCAGTAAGCATTATGACAGGCGAGTCCTGACACTTATGCTTCATCATCTTCATCTTGTGAAGTGTCTCCACGCCATCCATTCCGGGCATTCTGTGGTCGAGGAAAATGACGTCGAAATGTTCCCTGTTCACATAGTCGAGGCACTCATCTCCGCTCGTTCCCGTCGTGATCTGCGCTTTGGTATCACGAAGAAGTGCCTTGGCAACTATAAGGTTCGTCTTGGAATCGTCGATTATGAGGACCCTTGCATCGGGAGATTCAAAGCCCACTCCGATATGATTTTTAATGACCTCTTTCTCTTTGATGACACCGATCGTCTCTCCCCGTTTGCTTCTTACAAACTGAGGAATGATAACGGTAAATGCGGAACCTTTACCGTATTCGCTGTATACTTTGATCTCGCCACCCATAAGGTCGACAAGCTTTTTGGTGATGTTAAGCCCCAGGCCGGTACCCTCGACGGAGCGGTTAAGTCTCTCGTCCAGCCGGACGAACACTTCAAATATCTTATCGATCTCTTCCTTGCGGATACCTATACCTGTATCCTCAACAGAGAAGATCAGATTTCCCTTTTCTTCGGAGATCTTCTCAAATCTCGCACGAAGAGTCACGCTTCCTTCACGCGTGTATTTGAACGCATTGGACAGAAGGTTTGTAGCAACCTGACGAAGCCTTAGGATATCACCGTACAGTATCGCAGGTATATCGGACGAGATATCCGTCTCAAAGGAAACCTTGCCCTGATCACCCTTGTGCTCAAACACCATGACTATGTCCCTGAAGAACTCGTCAACCCTGTATTCCGCATTTGCAAGCGAGATCTTGCCGGACTCGATCTTGGAAAAGTCAAGTATACCGTTAATAAGATCAAGAAGCTGGTCAGCGGCATTTTGAATGTTGTCGGCATACTCGAGGAGTTTCTTGTCATCATAGTCCCTGAGGATGACTTCACTCATTCCCTGCACGACATTGATCGGAGTCCTGATCTCATGTGAGACATTTGCAAGAAATGCGGACTTGGCCTGGCTTGCGGAATCAGCCGCGATACGAAGCTCGTTCATCTTGTCGATCTGTTTCTTCTGATCGGTGATATCAAAGAAGATCATCGAATATCCGATGAAGTTGTTCTGTATTCCGCCTCTTGCATACAGTTCGTTTATATGGACATCATATATCCTGCCGTCGATCGAAGCCTCGTTGTTTCCTTTTTTGTCAAACAGGTCGTAAAAATCCTTGCTGGCTACAAGTTCTCCGTACGGAGTCCTGCCCAGCTCCGGGAACAGCTCTATGGCCGCACGGTTTGCCTCCTGAAATCCTCTCCTGTAGTCAAGGACGACTATCGCATCATCAAGATCCATCAGAATATTTTCATGTGCCGTCTCAACAACATCAAACACGCGTCTGAAAATAAGGTTTCCGCAAAAGATCAGAAGACCGACCGCACCACCGAGCGGTGCCGGATCATACCCGTCTATCATACCGCATACACCTATGATATACAGTACGAGCGGAGCTGCATTGCTCACGATAAGAAGCCTGAAATTAATCTTCATGTTGGGATCGGTCGTACGAAGAGCACACACACCCGCACAGACGACACCAGCGATCAGCTCGGCATATA
>JAFRIL010000124.1 GCA_017432845.1 Lachnospiraceae bacterium
GGATACTCCAGAAGAAACAGTACGGTCTTAATATCACTCATTTATATGTCCGTATACCAGCTGTTCGTTATTATCTGTGCTTTTGAAAGAGGGCCGTTCTCAAACGGAGTATCCTCTCCCTTATCTATAGCCTCAAATAACGCTATGACACGCTTTGCGGCTACTTCCGGATTCCACTCGTCCCTCATCTGCTCATATGCCCGCTTTCCGAGGTCATAGCGAAGCCTCTCGTCATCAAGAAGCATAGCAAGCTTATGTTCAAGACTGGCTACGCTCCCCGACCGGAACACAAGTCCCGTGCGCTTGGGTATTACAAGGAACGGAGTTGCCCCGCAGGCATCACTTGCAACCACGGCACATCCCGCATTTTCGGCCTCATAGATCACTGATCCCCATCCCTCGAGACGGTTACTTGTCATCACGTATATCCCGGCATCCGCCATGCGAAGCCTTGCCTCATCCGGCGAAAGGAATCCTTCAAACGTTGTTATGTCCGCTATCCCAAGGTCCTTTGCAAGCTTTATAAGCTCGCCTTTTTGGTCTCCGTCACCGACCATCTTCAGCCTGAAATCGTATCCCCTTTTTCTCAGCGATGCTGCCGCCTTTATCAGAAGATCCGCGCGCTTTAACTTTATCATGCGCCCTTCCCACAGGATAACGGGAGCACCCTCAGCCTGTGATTTTCGGATCTTGTCCTCGTAAAGCTTTTCGTAATCATACGGTATGTGCTTCGGAAAATATGCGAACTTATAGCATTTGTCCTTATAGCTTCCGAACATCTTGCGAAAATCCCACGATGTAAATGCACTGGCTGCGAGGATATATATCCTCTTCTTCCTGTTCCTGACATGAAGATGCATATACTTCTTCGTCAGTCTCGGGATGAAGAACTTGATGAAACCTTCCTTAAGAGGGCGCTCGGAATACCTGAAGATTATAAGGTCTGATCTTATGCGCTCCTCGATAAAATACTCGGGTGCCGTACCCATTATCACAAGGTCCGACTCGCGGGCAAGCTTTAGGGCACGCTCTTCGTTTTCGCGACTCTCATATGTCCTTAGCACATACGGAGGTGTATCTTCACCCCAGCCCATGTCGGAGCGGAATTCCTCCATCGGCATCGTCTCAACAAAAACAAAGCCCTCGTTAAGTAGTGAGTAAAAGGCATCGCAAAGGGCTTTCTGGTGATGATTGAAATAGTTTGAAAAAAATGTCAGAGTCTTCATCTATCCGATAATGAGCTTTCCGAACTCCTGTACGAGGGGCTCGATGATATACAGCCGGGAGTATCCGTTTTGTCTGTAAATCTTGTACTTTTCCTTAATGCTCTTTATGGTCTTGGCGATCTGTCTTTTGTGACTGACGCCGCTCATCGCAAAATTCGCCAGGACTTTGTTTACGACCCTTGTCCTGACACCCTGCTTTTTAAGACGCAGTATCAGATCGTAATCATCATGTATGGAGTCTGTCCTGTAAGAGTTGCTGTCATATATCTGTCTGGTGATAAACGTTGTCGGATGGTTCCAGTTACGGCTCGTCTGGTACCGGCCGTCCTTTGAATGCTTGATGAACGTTCGGCCACTGGGAAACACCATCCGAAGATCCGCAAAAAACAGATCAAAGGGAGATTTTTTGTATTCTTCGGCAACTGTTTCAAGAGCATCTTCTTCATACCAGTCATCGCTGTTTATGATGCCGATGATATCACCGGTCGCTTTTTTGATGCCCTTGTTCATGGCATCGTAAATGCCGTTGTCCGGCTCGCTTGTAACAAGAAGTCTTATACCTTTCTCGTCAAATCCCGCCCTTACGGAATCGATCACGGCAAGGGTGGCGTCGGAAGAGTCTCCGTCAATTATTATGTATTCATACGGAGGATACGTCTGTCCCAACACGGACATCATAGTCCGTTTAAGTGTGGCGGACGAATTGTATGTTACGGTCACAATACTTATGCGGCAGGATACGTCACTCATCACTTGTCTCCCTGTCAGCCGGTCCGGCAAAGGCTTCCGTGCTGTCTTCAGCCTTAAACAGCACGAGAACCGTCTGGAACAGAAGCTGGATATCCCTTATCAGGCTGTAATTCTCGATATACATAAGGTCGAGCATCAGCTTGTCGCGGCTCGAGGTATTGTACTTGCCGTATATCTGGGCATAGCCGGTAAGTCCGGCCTTCATCCTGAGCCTGTAACGAAATTCCGGAAGATCCTTCTCGTAATCCTCAACATTCTCAAGCATCTCGGGGCGCGGGCCAACAAGACTCATGTCGCCTTTTAATATGTTCACGAACTGGGGCAGTTCGTCGATCCTGTATTTGCGCAGTACCCTGCCGACCTTTGTGATACGCTCGTCACCCTCGGTCGAGGAAAAATTGGCTACGTTCTCACGCATGGTCCTAAACTTTATGATCTCAAATACCCTGCCATGTACGGTTGCTCTCTTCTGCCTGAAAAAGACCTTGCCGCCGTCGGTTTTCTTGATGCATATCGCAGCCACCAGAAGTATCGGGCTCGTTATGATAAGCGCGGCAAGAGATATGACCGTATCCATTAAGCGCTTAACAAGGCGCTCCTCAAAGGTGATCATATGATATCTTGTAGTAAATAGGGATATGTCATCCATTATCACCGGACGCGAATTCTGCTCGAGTATGTCGGCGATGTGAGGATTAAAATATATGTTCTTAAGGTTCTGATAGCAAAAATCAACGATATGGGTACGCTCCTCGACCGGAAGTTCGTACAGCACTATCGTATCGTTTTCGACCATGTGATCTTCGAGGTCGGGATCATCGAAAGGTACTATAGCCGTAATCTCATAGCGCTTCTGGTACGTGGAAAACGCAGACGCGATGCGCTTTGCATCCGTATCGTGAGACGTTACAACAAGGCATTTTTCCTTGGGATTGATCCAGAAATAAAACTTCTCACCGGCATACGACATAAGAAGTATCAGCAGTATCTGAACCGCAAAGACAAGGAAGAGTATACCGAAGTTCTCGAGCTTGAACGTGGTGTTGTTGGCCTCGTTCGTCTTCATTATGGTCAGCTCGAAGTATGTGATAAGATCCGTAAAGATCACGGAAAGAGATACAGACAGAGCGACCTGTCCCCACCTTCGCTCTCCGGCGTCATATCCGCCGTACATAAACGACAGCAGAAACAACATGATCGCATAAGTCGACAGCGTTACGGCAGCCGTTCTCGAAAGACCTATTATCTCGGGGTTATCGATCGCAAACAGCAAAAAGAACGTCGCAAGCGTTGCGGCGTAGAGGATCATCTTGATGAAGAAAACTATGGAATGGAAAAACTTGGTGCAAAGATCATGAAAAGCCATTTACATTCCCTCATAGACTTCGCGTATGTATTCCTCAAACCTTACTTCCTTGTCGTAGAGCATCGCATGTCTTACACAGTCTTCCTTTGTATATGCCATGCCTTTCTGCGACAGGATCGTATCTATCGCGGCAACAACACCCTGGACGGAATTGCGTTCAACGGCTATGCCGCAAGTATCGTCGATAGCCTCGGCACTTCCTCCTGATCTGTATGTGATGACCGGGGTACCGCACGCTATCGCTTCTATGTTCGTCGTCGGGAAAGTATCCTCGAGCGTCAAATTGACGTATATGTCCGCCATCGAATACAGGGCCGCAAGCTCGTAAACACTGTCGGTATGGCCTATCCCGATAACCGACTCGGGAAGTGATGACATCTGGTCATCGCTCAATCCCACAAGAACGATAACACACCTTTCGTTAATGAGCTTGGACAGGTTCGCAAACTGGGCCAGTCCCTTTCTCGTTCTCCACGGATTGGCAACACCCAAAAGCACATTCCTGTTTCTGAGGTTAAGGCTGTTGCGAAGCCGGAACACAAGGTTATCGTCGCGCCGCTCCTCAGGTACCGGGCAGAATACCGAAGTATCTATCCCGGTCGGGACAACGACCGTATGGTATTCTCCGAGGAATGACTGCTCCACACGTGATTTTAGCCATTGTGAAGGCGTCACGAGCGTCATGTTGGAAAAGCCGGTAAACAGTTCCTTCTTGTCTTCGTAGTTCTTCCGGGAGTTGTCTTTTCCGACCGTCCTCGGATACTCGGACAGCTGTTCACACGAATAACATCCGTTTATCCATTTGGTGCAGCCTACATATTCAAAATGAGAACAGTGACCGGTAAATGCCCAGCAGTCATGCAGTGTCCATATGATCCTTATGTCCGTTTTTTTCAGGTATTCAAAAAGAACACGGATATTCAGATAATACCCATGAACATTGTGCAAATGGATTATATCGGGTGCGAACTCTTCGATAACGTTTATGAACTCAAGCGTCGCCCTTTTGGAATAGAACCCGTGCCTGTCGGTGAGCCTTGACATGGCACCGTGGATGTAGACATCCATGTCCTGTCCAATCCGGTAAGCGTTCATACCCTCGGGATGGGTATCCCTTCCGTAAGCCACCATGCACTCGTATCCGTTGGCGATAAGAGTGTTATACAGTCCCTCAACGAGTCTTCCAACGGAACCTGTTCCGACTACCGTATTGACGAGCATGACACGTCTTGTCTCAAGATTTCCCAGAGCCCTTCCCGTACGCTTTTCTTCCTTGGTGTAAAGCACTTCCGGCTCAGGCTCGGTCATTCCCTGCCCGATATATTCATTCTCGATGTTATTGTCAAGGGAGATCACGGAAATGTCATTCTGTGCCATGATCATTTCCTGACGTTCCCGCTCGATCCTCTCAGCTTCCAGACGTCTGGCCTCTGCAAGAGGATCCGATAAGTGTCCTTTTTTCATCAGTTATCCGTATTTTCATCGTCGTCATCATTATCATCGAGGATGAGCTTGATGACCCGTTCATGTCCCTTTGAAAAGTCCTTCTGAAGCTGGAGCTTTCTCATCTCACGCCTTACGTTCGGAGTCGCAAGAAGCCATTTTATCGTTGATATAACAGTCTCATCATCGGTTTCGGATCCGATACCGAGGTTGATGAACCCGTTCTGTATCCCCGCAAATACGTGCCGTGCCTCACGGTCGTTCTGGGCAAGTACTATCGCCGGAACACCCATGCTCGCTAGCTCGTATACGGTACGTCCCTGACTCGTTATGGCCAGATCCATCCTTCCCATATATGAGCTGACTCTCTTGACGTCCTTGTACACGAACACATTGTCGGCCTCGGATGTTGTGATCTTATCGGCAAAAGGATATGCAAATCCGAGAAGGAAATGAAACTTCACGTCCGGATGATCCTTGTGAAGCATTTTGGCTATCCGGTACAGTCTTCCGGTAAGATCGGAAGGGTCGGCACCGCCGAAGATCACGAGTACATTTTCGGCCTTCTCGGCAAACTCCTTCGGATGTTCTTCGAGGAACTCATCCCTTATGCAGAAATACCGGCTTCCGTAATACTCGTTATGAAGTTTTTCACCCTTTTCGTAAAGGGCATTTATAACGGCATCGGCATACTTGGCGCCGGGACCCACATCCTCAAAATTGATGACACGCTTTACATGCTCCGTCACCATCTTCATGTATTCGCTCGTTGTGTCGAGAATATCGTTGACGAGAATATCGGGTGCTTCCTCTTCGAGGATACGGACAAACTCATCATCGTCTGCTACCGTTATCACCGGGAAGTTCGACTCCCTTATCTTTTCTATCCCAAGATCCGAGTCGGCAGATGCGGCAAATACGACATCATGTCCGGTAAGCTTGTATGCGAGCGTAAGACACCTGTAAACATGACCCATTCCGACGCTTCTCTTACCGACGGTCCTAAACATTATCTTCTTGCGGCGCAGAATGTTCTCGCAAAGGACCCAGTCGGAATACGTATCTATATCGACCGCTTCATCATCCGGTATCTCGAATATACTGACCTTTTTCCCGATACGGCCTTCGGGCGTGACGCACTTTCTCTTTGTGATCAGAAATCCGCCTGTCTCAAGATAATTGGGCGGAAGCTGCTGGGAGTTGAGGCGCTTCTCATAGTTTTTGACAAATCTTCCGTCTGCATCAACCCCCCATGACAGGTGCGGCTTGTTAGTTGCCGACAGCACCGTGTCAAAATCATGGGATTCAAAATACTCAATGGCACTTTTGACCGTCGCCATCTTAAGTGTCGGACTCGTCGCCTGCATCGTGATTACGGTGTCATATGAGGTGCCCTTTCTCTCCTCCATCTGGCAAAGGGCATGATATATGACGGGATCGAGCGTGACACTGTCGGTCGCAAGCTCGGCAGGGCGTGCGATAACATCAACTCCGCGCTTTTTTACTATGCCGCCCAGCTCCTCATCATCTGTTGAGACCGCAACGTCAACATCCATGTGCATATCTTCCCTGAGCGCCTTCGCATTTTCGATGGAATAGACGATCAGCGGCTTTCCGCACATGATCCTTACATTCTTTCTCGGTATTCTTTTTGAACCTCCCCTGGCGGGGATAACGATAAGTGTTTTCATGGCCTTTTGTGCAAAAATCGCTTTTTTACATAATTAATCAGCGTAATTATATCACGTCTGTTTATAAAAGCAAAAACGGCAAACAGGACGATCGCGACGGCATATCTGATAACTGCACACCTTAGCCCGTCACCGTACAGTTTAAGGAAGGCTATGCCTGTAACTGTCATGACGAGCATGGCGGCGAACATGTACGCATCGTCATATACCTTCTCGTTCAATATGAAACGTGCCATTATAAAATGCATGACCATCAGTATCAGATAGCTCGCAAGCGTCGTATACGCGGCTGCGATATATCCGTACTTCGGGATGAATGCCGCATTGAGCGCCCAGTTTATCGCGGCGGCAGCACATGAGCCGATCGCGATGAACGTTGTCTTCTTGCAGAATATCTCAACATTTACATAGTTCGTGTAGAAATACTGCGCCAGCGTTCCGAGGACTATCGGCGGAACGACATATTTTGCGATCCAGTACGATCTGTTTGCTATCGAAAGGATCATCAGCGCTTCGGGAGCGGCAACGATGAAAGCAAACGACAGGAAGCATCCGAGGAGAACAAGCTTCTTCTGTATGATTTTCACCCTTCCCCTGTCCCCGGAAAAAAGGGTCTCGTTAAACCACGGAAGCCATGCCTGGCCGATCGCATTCGTAAAGATCATAAGAAGTGTCGCGAATGAATAGCCGAAAATGTACAGCCCCGAGTCCGCGTCACCGAGTATGTTCTTGATCATGATCCTGTCCATCTGGGCAAGGAGGATAAGGGCAAGGCCGTGGGGTATCATCGGAAGGCCGATCTTAAGCGCGTATGTCCAGTAAGTTTTGTTGTAGAATACTTTTCCCTTAACGATGAAGCGTATGTAGAATACGATGCCCATAGCGGCCGTCGGGATGATGACGCCGAGTATCTTGCCGATGTATCTGCTGTCACTCCAAAGGAGCATCAGCGTTATCGACAATGCCACCTGTCCGACGCATGTTATGACCGAGATCAGGATGTTCTCCTTATACCGGTATTCGTACCGGCACTTCTGCATCATGTATTCGACCGAAGGGGATACACACAGATATGCAAACAGTCCCACCGCCAGCGGGACCTCATAATGGATCCATGCGGCAAGGCTTTCCCTGAATATGAACGCGAAAGCAAGAAGGATCAGTCCGAACGAGCTCGACAGACCCTGGATCGCCGACATGTATTCATCAAACTTATCGGGAAAATCAAGCTTGGCACGGCCTATCGAATATACTACGCACAGGCACGCGAACACGTTAAAGACGTCTATCCATGAATTGTATGTATTGGCCTTTCCGTAGTCAGCCGTGGTAAGCATTCCCGTGTAGATCGGGGTCGTGATGATAGCGACGGCTCTTATCGAAACGTTTGCTATCGTGTACCATATGCCTGACTTGACGGCTCTGGTGCTGTTTGCGGTATTTTCAGCCATGGATGAGCATACTCTCCTGTATGATCGTATCATCTGCTATATCAACGGCGGCCCTGGCTCCTATGACCTTGTCTATGTCGGCCGGGGATATCCCGGTCCCGGGGCGCTTTGCCGTAAGCATATCCTTCGTGATCACGCTTCCTTTTTTTATATCCTTGGCACTTACGAGCGAGCGTCTGGCATTGGCCCTTGCGGCGCCTTCCGTATCAAGGCATTTGAGCGTTCCATCTCCCCGGATCATATCCATGCGCTCTATTGCCTTCAATATTGCCTGCGCATCCTTTGGATCCATTGCATGATAATGATCGTTCCCCTTAAGGGTCTTATCGAGCGTGAAGTGCTTCTCCACAAGCTGTGCGCCAAGGTTATAGGCACACTTGATGATATCGCACTCCGTTGTCGGCTTAGTATGATCGGAATAGCCGATATAAAGATCGGGATATCTGCTCTTTAGTGTTGCGATCTTGTTAAGGTTTGCATCCTCAAGAGGTGTCGGGTATTCGAGCACACAGTGAAGGAGTGTTATCTTTTTATCGTTATAGCGTCTGATCACATCTACGGCGCGGTCGATCTCATCCTCATTTGACGCGCCTACCGACAGAAGGATGGGCTTGTTCTTCTTCGCCTGATACTCGATGAACGGTATATTGGACAGATCCGACGAGGATATCTTGTAGACATTCATGAGTTCGTCAAGATAGTCGGCGGACTCGAGGTCAAAAGCTGTCGATAGGAACTCGATCCCGAGCTCATCCGAGTATTCCTTAAGCTCCTTATACTCGTTGTATCCGAAGCTGTCGAACTTCGTAAACAGCTCATATTGCGACCTTGTCGGCTCCTCGGTGATATCCCAGTAATACGGGCTCTCCTTGGCCGCAAGCGTTCCCGCCTTGTACGTCTGGAACTTGACCGCATGGATACCGGCATCTGCAGCCTCTTTGATCATGAGCTTTGCGGCATCCATGTTGGAGATCCCGCGCTGCTTTGCAATATCATAATAATTGACGCCTATCTCGGCGATCAGTACAAACTGCCCTTTTTCAAGGCGATTGGTTATTGTGCTTGGCATTTTTCCTCCCATGATCATCATTGAGACAGAGGGACGGTTCCTTTGTCTCA
>JAFRIL010000125.1 GCA_017432845.1 Lachnospiraceae bacterium
CCTTTTTTGCATGGGTGTGCACCGAGTTTCTTATATATATCGTAATGCGTACCCGTTCCGAACAGGTACATGTCCATATCCGTAATAAACGGATCGATCTTTTTTGATTCCGCCATCTGTATCCCCCTTTATCTTCTTGTAATGTCCTGCCTAATTAAGAAAATCCTTCTCTCTTAGTACAATGTAATCATCATCGTCATATCTTTTTGCCAGCAGGAAATCCATAAAGTGCGACATGTTCTTGCGGTCCACATGCTTTATAGCATTGTCCACCATCTCTATGACTTCGTCCACGGTAACCACATGGTCTATGGTCTGCATATCGCCGATCTTGTTGTAGAGCGCGAGTGTTCCCATATCGTCTATGCTGTACTCAAGCTCTCTCGCATAGCCCTTTGCATATGCCACAAGATCCGAATTGGAAAAATCATCTATCGTGATCCTTGCGTTAAAGACGCTCTTGGTCTCACTGCAACCGTTGAGGAGCGGCTCGAGAGAATCCTTCTCACCTTCAAAGACAACAAGTATCGATTCCACATCATTCTCAAGAGTCTCCGTTATGGCATTGACCGTGATCGGTGTAAGTCCTCCGGCATTCTCGACTATGAGCGCACCGTTTGCCAGCTTCTGAAGCGTCATCGGGATGTTCTTCTTGTTGAGTGCTTCACCGGATATCTTGGCAACTTTGCCTGAGAATGTCGAATCCATTGATTGGATCGCCTTTACGATATCTATGGCAAGGCTCTTTCTTCCGAAGTTCTCGGATCCCATGACGATAACATTACCGCGGGACGCTTCCATCCTCATATCGTCCATAACGTCCACTATCTGAGCCTTTAAGGATTCGATTCCTTCAAACCTTCCGAATATGGCCATCTCGGATTCGTCAAAATCCCTGCGGCTCGTAACGTTCTCTTCAAGAGTCATCCATGAAGGATGATTTGCTTTCTTGGGCTCGGCTTCCTCTTCACCGGAGTATTCTTCCTCGATACCGGCCTCATAACGCATCCTTGCTTCTATCTCTTCCTGCGGGATGGGACGCGTCTTGATCATATCATCAACATCATCCGGCTGGTCGATCGTCTCGAGTTCTTCGACTTCGCCAATGTCATCAACGCTGTACGGATACTGTATCGGAGCTGTCAGGCCGTGCTTTACGGCTTCTTTGTCGGCATCATCCGTGCTCTTTGCCTGAGTTTCCGGCTCTTTTACAGGCTCTTCTACGGGCTCTGCCCCACCACCGGCTTCTTCCGTTACCTTGGGTTCGGGCTCAGCCATCGGCTCAGGCTCCTTGACCGGAAGGGGTTCGGGAACAACTTCATCATTCCTGTCCGCATCTTCGTCATCTTCGGGAAGATCGGGCTGTTCAACCTCTTCTATCTCTTCGGTCTCGCCGTAATCCTCGGCCTCCTGTACAGGCTCTTTGGCAACTTCCTCCTCCTGTTCGTCTTCAGTCTCGGGAAGTTCTCCGGTAAGCCTCTTTACAAGCTGGACGTCTTCTTTTCTTATCTGTGCGAGGTTTCCGCCGTACTCCTCATCAAGGGTAAGTTTTCTTCCCGAAGGAAGCACGTCTCCCTTAAGAGGCATATCGGCATCTGGAAGGATATCGGGTATCGTGCCTGTAATGGATGCCTTTACAGGACCGTTGATCCTCGCTCCCGATTCAGTCCTCTTCACTTCTTCTCTTTCAAATATCGGTGAAGGTATCGTTGTTCTGGTCACGACACCTTTCTTGTCATCTTTGAGTACCTCTTCGACAACCTTGGGGGATTCTTCCTTAACAGGCTCTGCGGCGGGCTTGTCCTCCGGCTGTTGTTCGGTGATATTGTCGATCCCGGGAATGACACCTGCAAGCTGTGCCATTATGTCCTGGGTCTGCTCTTTGGTCCGGTTTAATATCTGCTGTTTGCGCTGCTGCTCGCCGTTCTTCTTCTTCTCTTCCCAATCCTTCATGAAATCGGAAAGATCGATCTGGCCGGGAACCTGGTCGTCTACGATAGTCTCGGGTTCGGGCTGGGCAGGTTGTACCGGCTGTAGCGGCTCTGCGGGTTGTATAGGCTGGGCAGGTTGTTCGGGCTGTACCGGCTCTGCGGGTTGCACGGGCTGAACAGTTTCCACAGGTTGTTCGGGCTGCTCGTAAACCGGCTGCTGAACGTATTGCTGCGGCTCCTGATATACCGGCTGCTGCTGATATACGCTCTGCTGAACGTATTGGTACGGCTGCTCCTGGTAGGGCTGCTGCTGGTATACCTGCTGTTGCTGATATAAGGGTTGCTGCTCGTATGCCGGCTGCTGCTCGTATACGCTCTGCTGCGCAGGTCCCGCCTGATTGAGCTGCTGCATGAACTGCTCCTGGGACGGGTCGTAAAGCTGCGAAGTTACACCATAGTACGGTGCAGGCTCGACATTCTTCTCCCTGGCATAGAATTCCTCCATGTTCCTCGCAAGCTCCTCCTGCAGGTTCATGGTTGAATATTTATCATTTGAATACGGTGCTACCTTAATATCGGAAGTCTGTGAAATACCTGCCGGAGCGGTGGTTGCCGGCCTGGGCCCCTCATCCGCCGATTTGACCGAACTAAGCAGTGAGTCCTTATCCGCTCCCATCGGAGCCGTTTCATACGGGCTGACGCCTTTTGCGTACATTGACATGGACTGCGTCTCGTATATATGAACGGTTTCTTCAGTCTCCCCGGTAGGGATCTTGGGAGCATCATATACCCCGTCGTACTTTTGCTGCTGCTCCTTGGTAAGGGGCGAATGCTGCATCTTGAGCTCAAGTGCCTTGCGCACATACGGTCCTTCTCCGAACCACAGTGCCAGCTCGTCACATGTTTCAACGCACTTGGTCTCCTGGCCGTCCTTATGGTACAAAAGAGCCAGCTCATATGCCCATTTCTCGGTATACTCCGCTCTCTTGAACTCCTCAAGAAGAGAGATCTTCTCTTCAAGGGGCACATCCTGAGCGTCATATATCTTGTACAGCAGTACATATCTGTTTGTATCGTGGGGTTTTAAATGAACGTATTCCCGATAGTACTCGATAGCTTCTGATATTTCATCGAGCTTGATGGCAAGTTCGCACAGAGCGTAGACAACATTTGCCCTGTCGGGATACCTCTCATAAGCCAGAAGAAGAATGTCCCTGGCTTCAGAATAGTGCTTTGTTACCTTATATATCTCGCTGACGGTACAGAGCATAGAGAAGCTCTTTACTCTTCTCCAGTCTATTGTGTCGGCTATATCCATCGCTTCCTGGAAGCGGTGTTCTTTTATAAGTGATTTTATCTGGTCTGCACAGACCTGATATTCGTACTTGTCCAAAACAATACTCCCTAGGGCACTTCCTGCCCATTATCTTCGATATTTTACCATAGGAGTTGTGCTATGTCAAAATATCGGAAAGCGCCGCAAACTGCTGTAAATCAAGCGCTTCTCCCCTTATCGAGGGGGACAGGTCAAGCTTCTTTAAGGCCTCTTCGATCTCCTCTTTTTTATACGACAGTCCCTCGTAATTTGCGACCGCATTGACCAGTGTCTTCCTGCGCTGGTTAAATGCACCGCGGATAAGGGCAAACATCTGCTTCTCATCTCTTACACTTACAAACGGCTCTTTACGGACGTTAAGCCTGATCACGCAAGAACCCACCTTCGGGCGGGGCATAAAGCAGTTCGGCGGAACGTTGGCCGCAATATATGCATCCGCATAATAGCCAACGGCCAGCGAAAGAGCTCCGTAATCCTTTGATCCGGGAACGGCGCGCATCCTCTCTGCGACCTCCTTCTGGATCATGATCGTTATACTTTCTATCGCAAATCTGCCCTCAAGAAGGCTCATGACTATCGGGGTAGTTATATAGTACGGAAGATTGGCGACGACCTTAACTGGCATATCCCCGAATTCCTCGTCAATGAGCGATCCCAGGTCCGTCTTCATGACATCCGCATTTATCACCTTTACATTATCACAGTCAGACAGCGTGTCCGACAGTATGGGGATCAGCTGCCTATCGATCTCTATGGCCACAACCTTTTTTGAAAGAGCAGCAAGTCTTCTTGTCATGGTGCCAAGCCCGGGGCCGATCTCGATCACACCGTAAGCTACATCGATCTGTGCGGCATCGATTATCTTGTCAAGGACATGCTCATCAATAAGAAAGTTCTGGCCAAACTTCTTCTGTATCGAAAAATCGTATTTTTTTATTATCTCCGCCGTGCTTTTCGCACTTACAAGATCTGACATGCCTGCTTTCTACTTTCCGAACAGTTTTACCGCATTGTTATAAGTGACCGATTCCACTTCTTCGGGCGTAAGCCCTTTTATTGCCGCTATCTCTTTTATAATATATGGAAGATACTCCGATGTATTGCGCTTTCCGCGGTTTGGAACAGGTGCCATGTAAGGAGAATCCGTCTCAACAACAATACGTTCCATGGGAATATGCTCCACGACTTCCCTGAGCTTTTTCCCGTTCTTAAACGTTACCACACCTCCGACCCCGATATAGAATCCGAGATCGAGGAACTTATCCGCCATCTGGCTGCTGTATGAATAGCAGTGCATGATCCCCCCGACATCTTTGGCCTTTTCGGATACAAGTATGTCATATGTATCAGCTGCGGCATCCCTTGAATGGATGATAAGAGGGAGATTAACCTTGCGGGCCAGTTCTATCTGCCGGCAAAACCACTTCTTTTGAATATCGCGCTCCGGCTCATCCCAGTAGTAATCAAGTCCTATCTCGCCTATGGCAACGACCGCTTCATCTTCCGCGTACCCTGCCAGTATATCCATGTCGCTTTCGGAAAGTGCGGCGCATTCTTCGGGATGAACGCCGACGGATGAACGAAAGAACGGGTATTTATGGGCCAATTCCATGGAAGATTTGCTCGTAGACATCGATGATGCCACATTGATAAAAGCAGATACCCCTGCGGATACCGCTTTTTGTATGGCCTCATCCCTGTCAGAATCAAATGAAGCATCATCAAAATGAGTGTGGGTTTCGTAAATCATAGGATCTGTTAAAAAAACCTTGCAAAAGAAAAGCCGTTATAATATAATAGCACTTGCGTTACAAATAGGATGCGCGCTTAGCTCAGTTGGTAGAGCACCTGACTCTTAATCAGGGTGTCCAGGGTTCGAGCCCCTGATCGCGCACTAAGGC
>JAFRIL010000126.1 GCA_017432845.1 Lachnospiraceae bacterium
CATATGAAACAGTGTTTTATCAGATCTATCCGCTGGGGTTTTGCGGCGCACCTTTTGATAACCCGGGCGCACCTCTTTTGGCAGAAGAGCGAAATGCCGGAAAGACTTACGAGCACGCGGGCGAAAATCACTCGATATTAAAGGTCATCGACTGGATCGATCACTTAAAAAAGCTCGGGATAGGAGCAATCTATTTTTCACCTCTTTTCGAGTCGGATACTCACGGTTACAACACAAGAGATTATACCGTCATCGACAGCCGTATAGGTACGAACGACGATTTTAAAAAGGTTGTTGATGCCCTTCATGATGCAGGTATAAAGATAGTATTGGATGCGGTATTTAACCATGTCGGACGCGGATTCTGGGCCTTCCAGGATGTGCTACGTTACAGATGGGACAGCATATACAAGAACTGGTTCAACATAAACTTCGACGGCAATTCCAACTACAACGACGGACTCTGGTATGAAGGCTGGGAAGGAAATTACGATCTTGTAAAGCTCAACCTCGGATGCGAGGAAGCGGTATGCCATGTACTTGACTGCGTCAAAGGATGGGTGGATGAGTTCGACATAGACGGCCTTCGCCTTGACGTTGCATACTGCCTGTCCCCCGAATTCCTAAAGAGGCTCCGCTCGTTTACAAATACGCTCAAGGATGATTTTTTCCTTGTGGGAGAGTGCCTGCACGGTGATTACAACCGGTGGATGGGAGACGACATGTGCCATTCGGTCACAAACTATGAGTGCTACAAGGGGCTGTACTCGAGCTTTAACAGCATGAACATGTTCGAGATCTGCCACTCACTCCTTCGGCAGTTCGGACCTGATAACTGGTGCCTGTACAGGGGACGGCATCTTCTGTCTTTTGTCGACAACCACGACGTTACAAGGGTCGCATCGATCCTTTCGAACGAAAATCATCTGCCGCTCATTTATACGCTCGCGTTCGGAATGCCCGGGATTCCGTGTGTTTATTACGGAAGCGAGTGGGGAGAAAAAGCGGATAAATCAATGGGGGATCCCGCGCTCCGCCCTTGCTTTGACGCACCCTCATGGAACGCACTTTCCGATCACATCTCAAAGCTTGCTGCAGCAAAGAGAGGCAGTGCGGCTCTTTTGTATGGGGATTATAAGAACGCTCTTGTTACGAACAGGCAGTGCATAATCGAGAGAAGGTGCGACAGCGAAAGAGTGCTGGTGTGCATAAATGCCGATGAGAACGACTTTGTCGCCCACTTTGACGCAGGATGCGGACAGGCACTGGATCTTATCTCCGGGCAGACGGTGGACTTTGGGGGAGGACTTCGCATGGGCGGATATTCATCGATGCTGCTTAAGATGGAAAAGTAGTCCCAAAGCGGTCCAAAGCCTTATATAAGGTTGTTTTTTGGACATCGTTAATGTATAATTTTCTTTATATAAAATCATGGGCACGTAAGGTGTCCGGCCCGTTTGAAGGTATACGGGCGGAAAGGGTGAGGTTATGACTAAGAACAACAGCCAGAAAAAGGCGGATGTAGAGAAGGTTTCTTTTATCTATTCCATCGCCGCCAAGATCATGCTGCTCGTGTTCGTATGTGTCGGTATTACCGTTACCGTGAGCACACTGATCTTTGTTAACAACGCTAAGAAAGAGATAACATCGGTAACCATGCGGTACATCGAGACCGTTACCACTACAGAGCGTGATATGTTAAACCGTAAGGCCGGAAGTTCGGATGCCGGGTTCTACAAGGCAGCTCTCGGAAAGGTGACGATCGACGGTATCAGCGGCTCATATGCATATCTTGTCGGAAGCGACGGGATCATGATCTACCATCCGAAGGAAGAAAAGATCGGACAGCCCGTTGAGAACGATGTCGTAAAGGGACTGGTTGCACAACTTGCATCGGGATCAAAGCCCGAGGACGGTATTGCCAGATACCTTTACAAGGGTTCATACAAATATGCGGGATATGCCGTCACGAACCAGGACCAGATACTCGTTATCTCTGCTGATGAGGACGTTGCCCTTGCACCGATGAACAGGATCAGGAACATCGGTATCATAGTATCGGTTGTCATGCTGCTGATCTCGCTTGGCGCCGCATACGGAATGTCCGTCATCATCGTACACCCGATCAAGCTGATCACGGTGATCATGGACAGGACGAGTAAGTTTGACTTCAGACATAATCCCAATTCCGCGATGCTGTGCGCACGCAAGGATGAGAACGGCGTTATGGCAAGAGCGGTACAGCTGATGAGAAATAACCTCCGAAGGATGGTTGCGAGTATAGAAGAAGCTTCGACGAAGATCAACGGAAACGTCGACCAGCTTGAAGATGTTACAAACGTTGTCAACTCGATGTGTACAGACAACTCGGCAACGACCGAGGAACTGGCAGCCGGAATGCAGCAGACATCCGCAACGGCTGAGAGCATATATGCGAACATCGGGTACATGAAGACCGGCGCGGAAGATATACAGGCACTTTCCGAGGCGGGAGATACTCTCTCGAAGGAAGTTATGGAAAGAGCTGCGGAGCTTCGCGAGAAGACGATACAGGCGACCGAGAGGACCAAAGAGAAGTACGAATCGGTCAAGATCCGTTCAGACAAGGCGATCGAGGATTCGAAGGCGGTCGACAAGATCAACGCTCTTACGGATGCGATCATGGCGATATCATCACAGACTTCGCTCCTGGCACTCAACGCTTCGATCGAGGCAGCCAGGGCCGGCGAGGCAGGACGCGGATTTGCGGTTGTTGCGACCGAGATCGGAAACCTTGCAAACCAGACTTCAACGACTGTTTCGGATATCAACGGTATCGTGGGCGAAGTGAACAACGCCGTTGCGAACATGTCCGGATGCCTGTCCGAGACCGGAGCATTCCTCGAGGAGACCGTTCTGGCAGATTATGCGGAATTTGCCCAGGTATCCGAGCAGTATAACGACGATGCGGTCAAGTTCAAGGAGAGCATGAACGACGTTCACGAGTCTATCGTAAACCTGACCGATTCGATAGCCAAGATAAGCGATGCGATATCAGGCATCACATCAACGGTCGGAGAGTCAACGGTCGGAGTTACCGATATCGCCGAGAAGACCACGAACATGGTCAGCCGCACGAGCGAGACAAGCGGGCTTGTCGAAGAGAGCAAGAACTGCGTGGTTCAGCTCCAGGATATCGTTGGGGAGTTCCAGCTGACGTAAGATCAAAAGAACGACTAATACGGTTATTATCTGAAAATTTCACTTACATTTTTACGGAAAGTGTTGTAAAATAAGTATTGGACTAATTTTACAACACTTTTTTTACAAAAATATACGGGAGGTTAACATGTTTCATATTGGTGATACGGTTGTGTGCAGTAACGGCGTGTGCCGGATCGAGCAGATCGGTCCTCTTGCCGGAATGGGCAAGCTTGCCGCCAAGAAGACTTATTACACGCTGCGCCCCTGCTTTGACGCTGCCGCCACCATATATGTTCCCGTTGACGAGGAGGAAGAAGCGCTCCGCTTTGCCCTCGGCGCGGATGAGGTCAAAGAGCTCATGGCTGAGATAGACGATCTTGATCAGATAAATATCTCAGATGAGAAGAAGCGCGAGGCTGAATACAAGAATGCCGTCAATTCCAAGGATCCGAGAAAGCTTATAAGAATAATCAAAACGATGTACTACAGGCGCAAGGCCCGTATAGAGAGCGGCAAGAAGTCTACGGCTATAGACGAGCGGTACTTTCGGATCGCCGAGAACCGCCTGTACGAAGAGATGGCCCTGGCACTTTCGATAGACCGTGACGAGGTCAGGGACTACATCAGGCAGTACATAGAAAAACAGCCGGCCAAAAAGAAGAAGAAAAAGAGCACCAAGGCAGCCAAAGAGATGTGAGAATTCGCATCTCTTTGATTTATGGTATAATTACAACGTTATGAAAAGATCATATCTTACATATTTGTTGTTCATTATAGCGATGACGCTCTTTGTCATCCTTCGCATAAATGCCGGAAAGGCGCTTGCCGCGGAAAATGTACAGGCAGATACGGAGCCTGTGGCTGCTGCCGGGACCGTGCCGACAACAGCACCTTCCGAAACAGAGTCCGGGCCCGAAGAGACAGTAACACCGGCACCCGCAGATGAGAACGAATACCTGTACCGCGGGGAAGTAGAGCCGGTGTCCGAATATGACGGCGCCGATCCCCGTATCGTCTGCTGGGGCGACTCTCTTACGGTATCTCTTGATAATGCCAGCGCTTATCCCGATATATTGCGTCAACTGTCCGGATGTGAGGTCATAAACTACGGAGTCGAAATGGACTCGGCAGCCATGATAGCTATGCGTGAGGGAGGACTTCGCGTAAACGTCAAGGCGACAGTGATCCCTGCGGATACAAACCTTATCCCGGTATTTTTGCGTACCGAGGACAACGGACATGTAAGGTTTCTTGATAACGGCGACGGCGGGGTCAATCCGTGCTCGATCAGCGGGATAGAAGGCGAGCTCAGCAAACTGAACGGCTCGTATTATTTCAAGCGCAGCCGCAAAGGGGAAAGACTCTCGATCGATGAGGGAACGCAGTTCAAGACTTTCGGGATGAACGATGCCAGGGAAGGTGATGTGCTCGTTATCTTTGCGGGAACGAACGATCTTCCCGATGCCAAGAGTGTGCAGCAGATCATAAAGCTCGAGCAGGCCATGCTCGAAGCTGCATCATGTTCCAGGTATGTTATCGTCGGCCTTACTTATGCCGGCGGGATACCGCAGATAGATGAAGTAAACGAAGCGATGCATGAGGCGTTCGGTGACAACTTCCTTGATATCAGGAAGTATATGCTCACCTACGGCCTCGACGATGCGGGCATTACACCGACAGCCCAGGACGAGGAAGACATCGCAAAGGGTGAGATACCCTCGTCGCTTCGAAGTGACTATGTTCACGGCAACAAGCATTATCACAGACTGCTCGGACAGCAGCTTTACCGGAGGATGTGCTACCTCGGATACTTGGAGGAGAAAAAATGATATATACACTTACATACAACCCGTCAATAGACTATCTTGTGACGGTTGACGATCTTCAGATCGGAAAGCTCAACAGGATGCGCAAGGTGACATATCTCTACGGAGGAAAGGGCGTGAACGTATCCCAGGTATTAAAGGAACTCGGGATCGACAATACCGCGCTCGGTTTTGTTGCCGGTTTTACGGGAAGCGAGATCGAAGCAGGCCTTCAGAAAATGGGGATCAGTACCGATTTTGTCCATCTTCCGGAAGGACACTCGAGGATCAACATCAAATTTGTCGGGATAGAAGAGACCGAGGTGAACGCTCCGGGACCTTTTGTCGACGCGGTCAGTATGCGTGCGCTTCGCGACAGGATATCGCAGATCGGATCCGAAGATATACTGGTTCTTGCGGGAGCCGCAAATGCCAATATGGAAAGCGATGCGTTCGCGACATTTATTTCCGAACTTCCGTACAGGGACACCAAGGTGATACTTGACACAAACGGCGAGGCACTGGTCAATGCACTTTGTTATCATCCCTTCCTGATAAAGCCCAATATAGATGAACTGTCGGAACTGTTTCATGAGGAATTCTCACCGTCCGATACGAACGGTATAGCAAATGCGGCAAGAAAACTTCAGGACAAGGGTGCCAGGAATGTCCTCGTATCACTCGGCCAGGACGGTGCGATACTTGTAACCGAGGACGACCGCGTGATACAAAGATCTGCCCCTTCGGGCATAGTAGTGAACACCGTGGGCTCCGGAGATTCCATGGTAGCAGGTTTTCTGGCAGGTTACCTTGAATACGGGAATATGGAAGATGCACTGTGTCTTGGTGTATGTGCCGGATCTGCAAGCGCCTTTAACGAAGGATTTGCAAGAGGCGATGAGATAATGCAGCTATATAGATTGGCAAGATAATCTAATGTACCGTTTTGGGGTGCGGGAAGTACCTGGCCCACGCTTTTCCGAGTATCTTGTCCTTGTATACATACGGACGGTTCCAGTATCTGGAATCCATCGAATTGTTCCTGTTATCCCCCATCATGAAATAAGCGCCTTCGGGCACTTCAAAGGGGCCAAAATCACCTAACGGTGTAACGGTAAGATAAGCCGATTCGTCCAAAGGCTCTTCGGAGTCGTTGATATATACCTTTCCGGCCCGGATGCTGACTGTCTCTCCGGGAAGCCCAATAACACGTTTGATAAAATATTCCTTCTCGTTGTCGGGAAACAGGAAGATGACGATGTCTCCGCGCTGGGGGTCATTCTTGATGTATGCCAGACGGTTTCCGATCAGTCTGTCCCCGGTCATTATCGTCGGTTCCATAGAGGCCGAAGGTATCTTGGCGTTTACTATTATGAACTTATCAAGACAGAACGCGAGGACAGCCGAAATGGCTATTACGAGGAGCCATTCTGCCGCTTCGCGAGCAAAAGAGGTTTCCTTATTCATATCGATACATTATAATATAATAGTTTATTCCACACAAGGAGAAGATCGGAAATGATGTTTTCTTCAATACCCTTTATCATACTGTTTCCGGTTGCGGTGATGATCTGCCGCCTTATGGGCGAAAAGTACAGATACATCTGGCTCCTGGCGGTAAGCCTTGCTTTTTATGCATCATTCGGACCGAAGTTTCTGGTACTCCTCTTATTTATTTCGGTCTTTACATATCTTACGGCGCTTGCCGTATCAGCTGCACACAGGTATCGGAAAGGACACGTTGTTTTGTTCTTTGCGGTATTTATTTTGCTGCTCATTCTGTTCCTGTTTAAATACCTGAATTTTACACTTGCCCTTTTCGGAAGCCGCCTGCGTATGGACATCATGCTCCCGGTCGGACTGTCATATTATTCTTTCATGGCGGTATCGTATCTTGCCGATGTTTATAAGAAAAGGATCGCTGCCGAAAAGAACTTTTTTATGCTCCTGCTGTATTTGTCGTTCTTCCTTCATATAGTATCGGGTCCCGTAAACCGTGCCGGTGATATGCTTGCAGCCTTCAAGTGTCCGAAAGCTTCGTATGAGGATACAAAAGAGGGCATGCAGAAGATGCTATGGGGGTATTTTCTCAAACTTGCCGTGGCGGGAAGGCTGGCGATAATCACCGATAACGTGTACGGCAATATCGAAGCTTGTTCGGGACTTAGCGTAGCACTTGCCGCGTTATTATATATCTTCATGCTCTACTGTGATTTTGAGGGATATTCACAGATAGCGATCGGAGGAGGATACATACTCGGCATACGGATGAAGGAGAACTTCAGGCAGCCGTTTTATGCCGAAAGCCTTTCGCAGATATGGAGAAGATGGCACATATCCCTTTCGACCTGGCTTAGGGATTATCTGTACATCCCACTCGGAGGGAGCAGATGTACGGCAGTGCGCAGATACATCAATATTTTTATCGTGATGTTTGTAAGCGGAATATGGCATGGTGCGGATATCTCGTTCTTCATATGGGGAGCGTTGTTCGGGATACTTATGATCGCAGGATCCTGGACACTTCCGTACAGGGACCGCATGGCAGCATCTATAAAAGAAAGCGACAGCGTACGGACCGTTACAAGACGGATCGGAGTATATATGGCGTTTGCCTTTGTGTTCATATTTTTTGCCAACAAAGATACGGCCTCATCGCTTCTTGCGATCAGGACCATATTCACACAGTTCTGGCCCGAGGCGGGGCTATCCGAGATATTTACGCTTGGTCTTGGAAGGCTCGGATTATTTGTGACGGCCTGCCTTATGCTCTTCGTGATGATTGCGGACGGTGCCGCAAACAAAAGAGGCATAGCAACGACATCGCTTGCCAAGGTCATACCGACTCCCGCAAGGTGGGTGATCTACTGGGCGCTCGTTTCAGCCATCATGCTCTCCGCGAACCTCTCGGGCAAGGAATTTATATACAGCTTGATGTAAGTTTATGAAGAGATTAACTGTATTTGCAAAGTGCATACTCGCGGCCCTCCCGGCGATCCTTTTTATCGCCTATACGCTCCTGTGCCCTTTTTGCTACATGGATGAAGAGTATCCGGCGTGGCGTTTCGAGAAGGAAGTCGTATCGGGAAAAGAGTACAACGGCAGAAGCTTTGACACTGTTGTCATCGGAGACTCGGGAGCTATGAGCTCGATCATCCCGTCCGTTCTCGGGGACTCGGTAATAAATCTTGCGGTCGGCGGTGCCACATCTATAGAGATGTATTATTTCCTGACCGGATACCTCGAAGAACATGATGCTCCGGATACGCTGATCATCATGTTCGCTCCGTTTCATTACTGGCATATCGATAACTACAAAACGAGGACCGTGTATTTTAAGGCGATAGATACAGCCGACCTTTATGAACTGTACAAAAATGCGGCGGCCTGTGGAGCCGAAAGTGTTCTGTATGACGGTGTCATAACCGATGAAATATCATCAAGGCTCGGTCTTCCGAACATGTATCTTCCGGCCATAAATGCCGCCGGTTTTGCCGGAAGGCGGGCCGGAAACAAAAAAGCATACGAAGACCTTAAGGAAACGTTCGGATATGCGGGATTCGGAAAGCTTGACGAGTGCTACGACATGTCATATGAGACATCATACGAAGACATGGAGATAAACGGCGATGCAAAGCTCATCACCCTTTATATGCAGAAGATCCTGCGCCTGTGCAACGAAAAAGGGATAAAGGTGAGACTCCTTCAGCCTGCGGTAAATGAAGCGACATTTGACAATCTGAACAAACATTATTATTCTTCTTATAGAAATTATATCAAGCAGTTGTCGGGTATCTGTGATAAAATAGAATTCGAAAATGACCTCAGGGTCTATGACGGCAGATATTTTTCCGACACTTCACACCTTAACGAAGAAGGAGCTCTCCGGTTTTCCGGGGAGATATCAGAAAGCGGCGATAATAAGGAGGTAGAAAATGCTGAACATCAGTAAGGAAGCAAATGAAGGCACACTTAAGCTGGAACTTGAGGGGAGACTTGATACGGTAACCGCGCCCCAGCTTGAAGAGGCTCTTAAGGACTCAACCGCGTCCGTCAAAGAGCTCGTGTTCGATCTTACGAAGCTTGAGTACATTTCTTCCGCAGGCCTTCGTGTACTTCTGTCCATGCAGAAGATCATGAACAAGCAGGGAGAGATGAAGATCCTCGGTGCCAACGACAATATCATGGAGATCTTCGAAGTAACCGGATTCGTTGACATTCTCAATATCGAGAAATAATACTCGGAAGGATATTGATGAAGGAAATCACCATAGACGCAAAAAACGAAAACCTTGCCAGGGTCAGTGCGCTCCTTGATGAGTTTCTTGATGATGCGGCAGCTCCTGTCGGTGTTGCGATGAAGATATCGGTGGCACTCGAGGAGATGTTTGTAAATGTTGCCAACTATGCTTATTCGGGAACGGATGTGCCCGAAGACGACCGCAAGGTGACAGTCAGGATAGAGGATGCGAAGGTAAACGGATCTTCCGGAGTTAAGATCACGCTTATCGATCACGGCAAACCCTATGACCCTCTTGCCAAGGAGGATCCGGACACTACGCTCTCGGCGGATGTACGTCCGATCGGAGGCCTTGGGATATACATGGTCAAAAAGAGCATGGACAACGTTTCCTATGAGAATTCCGGCGGAAATAACGTTTTTTCCATGGAAAAGGCCTTTTGAACAGGTTGTGTATTTTTGTGGTGACATACACATTATGTTGTGCTATAATCACTCGGAAGTAAGTTTGGTTTAGGAGGAACATTATGAAAAAGAAATTGATTCTTCTTCTCGCACTTTGCTCGGCTGTAGTACTTTCGGGCTGCGGGGATGAGGAAGAGGCAGCGGCGCCTTCAGCTCCTGCGCCTACGATAGAGGTTGTTAACAATACCCCTGCGATAAGCATTGAGGATCAGGCACCTGCCGATGACGGATCGCATGAAGGAATGTACAGAAGTGAGCTCACCAATGAGTGGATCTCCGAGGATATCAAGGACCAGAGACCTATCGCGGCAATGGTCGATAACGAGAAGACAGCTCTTCCGCATTACGGACTGTCACAGTACGCGGATGTGGTATATGAGATGACCAACTCACTTGCCAATGACGGTATCACACGTCTGATGGTGCTTGTTAAGGACTGGGAGAAGATCGACCAGTTGGGATCTATACGTAGTACACGTCCCACCAACCTTATCATCGCTCCCGAGTGGAATGCGGTAGTTTGCCACGACGGCGGTCCTTTCTACATCGACGATTATCTTGCAAAGCCTTTCGTTGATAACTTCTCGGGAACATTCTCGAGAGTGGACAACGGCAAGTCAAGAGAGTTCACCGAGTATATCTGCACGGGTGACCTTGACAAGAACTTCGAGAGCAAGTCAAACGTATCGAAGACTTATAATGAGTATTACAACGGCGGTCCTCACTACCGTTTCGTAACAAGCGACAGTGAGATCAATGACCTTTCGGGCGCACCGAAGGTTAAGGACTGCACGAAGATAGAGCTTCCGTTCAAGCACAACGGATCCAAGCTTGAATATGATCCCGAGACAAAGCGTTACATGTATTCCGAGTACGGACAGAAGCATACCGATCCCGGAAACAACGACGCGCAGCTGGGATTCACGAACGTTCTTCTTCAGAACACCAGATACGTCAAGTTTGATGACAACGGATATATGATGTTCCATGCCATCGACTTCCAGCGTGAGGGTTGGTTCATTACCGAAGGCAAGGCCATCCCGGTAACCTGGTCCAAGGAGGATGAGGTAACCCCGACGAGGTATTTTGATGCCGACGGCGAAGAAGTGGTTCTCAACACGGGTAAGACCTATGTGGGCATCATCCCCGACGATAAGTGGAGCGGACTTGTGGTAGAATAATAAAAGCGGATCAGGGGCGCGGACAAAGTCCGCGCCCTTTTTAAAAATTATTAAGGGAGAATGACATGGCTATAGATCTGTTCTCAATAGGAAAATTTACGGTGCACGGGTACGGTCTGATGATCGGTCTCGGATTCATGGCGGCCGTCCTTGTCGGAAGTGCCCTTGCCAAGAAGAGGGATCTTTCGGACAATGATTTTGTAAATATCGCGATCTTTGTTCTGATCATAGGATTTCTCGGAGGCAAGATACTGCATGTCATCGTGGAGTTCAAAGCGTTTCTGGCTGACCCGATGTCCGTGATCGGTTCGGAAGGTTTTGTTGTATACGGAGGTATCATCACCGGCATAGCAACGATATTTGTTTACTGCCGCGTTAAGAAACTGGAGTTTCTTAAATATCTTGATCTGTTTGCGACCGTGGTCCCGCTCAACCAGGCGTTCGGGCGTATCGGCTGCCTTCTTGCCGGATGCTGTTACGGTATAGAGTATAACGGATTCGGACATCTCGAATTTCCCGAAGGGTGCATAGCACCTGCCCACATCGGACTGTGGCCTACACAGCCTGTGATGGCAGCCGGAAACTTCGTGATATTTCTCATCCAGCTCATCCGCTATATCAAGGGCGGCAGCAGGTTAAGGACGGGCACTCCGACAGCACTGTATCTCATGCTTTACAGTGCCGGAAGATTTGCGGTCGAGTTTGCAAGAGACGATGAAAGAGGAGCGGTGGGTGTGCTGTCTACTTCGCAGTTCATAGCATTGTTCACATTTGCCGCCGGCCTTATCCTTTTTGTACTTACCTGCAAAAGGTCCCAAAAAACTGAGGGCGCCGACAATTGAACATTATCGATTACGTAAAAAGCTGCGGCGATAAGACATTTGACGTGATGCCGTTTAACAGGGTTGATGCACTTGTGCTGTCGCAGTTTTCATATTTCAAGCTGGACGGGTTCGTTCCCGGGGTCGGAACATTTGAAGACGGCATCGCGCTTTGTGATATAGCTTCTTCCGACCGTGTGGCAGACCTTTTTACCGATGAGAGATATAAAAAGCCC
>JAFRIL010000127.1 GCA_017432845.1 Lachnospiraceae bacterium
GACCCGTTCGGTAAAAAAGAACCAGAAGGACCTGTTTGAGCTTATGGCCCAGATATCGCAGGGAAGGGTCAGGGTGATGAGGAATTACCCTTATATGTATACGTTCCTGCAAAGCCTCAGGGCAGAAAATGACCCCGAGGCAAGGGAAGTCATGGGTAGCTGCATAGAGGATATGGACAGGACATACAGGAACTTCTACGATGTTCTTGATGCAAAGCGCCTGGTTCAGCCGGATCAGCTTGCCCGCGTGATCTCGGTGATCGAATGGGTCTGCGATGGATATCTGAAGGAAAGTGCTGTATCAGAGCCTGATCCTGACAGGTTTTACGAGGAATACTCGGGATATCTGACGCTCCTTAGGGATCATTTCTGCGTAAGTGATGACGATGATAAGATCTCGGTGGCAAGGGAAGAACTCTTTGACCGCAATGAGACCGTCATGAAGGAAATGAAGATGGATATGACCTTCGAGGAGCGGCTTATGGCAGGCCGCAAGCCTCTTGTAGAGACCGATGACGAGGAAGAAGATGCCAATGAGGCAGAAGAGAGCTCATCTTCCGATGAAGCTTCCGGTGAGGATGTAAGTGATATAAGAGCCGACGGCGAGACCGAGACTTTTGACGATATAATAAGGGAAGCCGAGAAGAACATTCAGAGCTTAAATTCCGGCATTTGACCGAAGCCCCTTGGGATAGTGATTTTTGACCACGCCGCCCGAGGCTTTGCCCCATCCCATGGGAAGGCCGCCGGCGCATACAAGGCACCAGCCCTTGAGCGAAGGGGCGCAACTTATCGTCATCCCTTCAAGGTACTGCATGGCTTCGCGGCTGCCTGCCTCAAGATCGATATGGCAGTTAGCATCTTCAGGCCGCAGTATATGCGAGAGCGCGTGATCGGGCTCCAGCCGGTCCTTCTTGTACGTACCGATCTTAACCCCGGCTCTTTGCACCTTAAGCCCGTCAATATCCGGGCACATATCGGGAACCAGATACAGACTGTCTCCGAACATCGCGAGACGGTCTGTTTCCGTTATAAAATCTTTCGCAAACTCTGAGACAGAGGGACGGTTCCTTTGTCTCAATTTTTTGAGACTGAGGAACCGTCCCTTAGTCTCAATTTTTTGAGACAAAGGAACCGTCCCTCTTGTCTCAATAAAGGAGGCGGCGAAGTGGCCCTCACCGCGGAAGGTGTGCGGGTAGAGCTTGACGGGAGGGGAGGAGATTGCAAATGAGGGGTGGCGGGCAAGGAAGCGTTCGACGCATTCTTCGTCCTCTTCGGGCGAGAATGTACAGGTGCTGTAGACTATCTTCCCACCCGGCGCAAGCATCGAGACTGCACAATCGAGAAGCCAATCCTGCCTTTTTGCGCACATTTCGACGTTTTGAAGGCTCCATTCGCTTACTGCTTCGGGGTTTTTGCGAAACATCCCTTCTCCCGAGCAGGGGGCATCGACCAGTATCCTGTCGAAATATCCGGCAAACCTTTCACTGAGTTTTTCGGGATCTTCGCTTATCACCAGTGCATTTTCGACCCCCATACGCTCGATATTTTCTGACAATATCTTTGCTCTTGACGGTATTATCTCGTTTGCGACAAGCAGGCCCAAACCATTCATCATATCAGCGATCTGTGTGGTCTTTCCGCCAGGTGCGGCGCACAGATCCAGCACTTTAAGCGGCGTTTTGCCGATATCCATAAGTGTTGCCGGCAGCATCGCGGAAGGCTCCTGTATATAAAAAGCCCCCGCAGCATGCAGTGCGCTCTTTCCGGGAGAGCCTTCGTCATAATAAAAAGCCCCTTCGATACCATCAACCGGCTCCAGCTTTTCGGATCCCGTCGCAAGCCTTCCCACCGATGCATGATCAACAGGCAGGACCTTGCGTCGATTGATCCGAAGAGCCTTGTATGACGGCATTAAAAAGCAGTTCATATAGTCATCGAACGAAGACAGGAGCTGGCCCTTCATACGGTCCGTATACTCTTTTGGCAGTTCGGGATTCATATCCTTGGCATTACCTCCAAACAAACTATCTCAGACAGTTTAGCACATTTTCCCAAAATAATTAAATAACAGTTTACACGTCATTGATGCTGTGATATTATAACAAGGACTTGGGGCCAAAAGCTCCGGAGAACACAATATATAGTATTTTTTGTCTTAGGAGGGTATTATGAAACTGATATATCAGGTTGAGGACAAGGTCAAGACGGGACCTCTTCTTATCTTTGCGATCCAGCAGCTTCTTGCCATCATGACGGCAACGCTCGTCGTGCCGATCATAGTCGGCAACGGAATGAGCCCTGCGGCTGCACTTTTCGGCGCAGGCTGCGGTACACTCGTATACATTCTGTTCACACAGAGAAAGAGTCCTGTGTTCCTCGGCTCGTCATTTGCTTTCATAGGCAGCATGTGCGCGGCATTTGCAGGCGGCGTGAGTGTATCCCTCGGATATCTCGGAATGATAATCGGTGCGATCTTTGCGGGACTTGTTTACGTAGTGATCGCTCTTATAGTAAACGCGGTCGGAGTCGACTGGATCAATAAGCTTATGCCCGCGGTCGTTATCGGCCCCACGGTTGCGATCATAGGACTTTCCCTTGCCGGCAATGCGGTCGGAGACATCACATCGGGCGGCATCAAAGTTGACGGCGTCAGCATTGCAAGCCCTGTTGCAGCTCTTCTCGGCGGCCTTGTCACACTCGGCGTCACGATGGTCTGCAGTGCCTACGGCAAAAAGAGCGGCAGGCTCATCCCTTTCATTTACGGCATACTTGCAGGATATGCATTCTGCCTTATCCTGACACTTATAGGAAACGCTGCCGGGATCGATTCTATAAGACTTTTAAGTTTTGATTCGTTTGCAGCACTTACCGAGAACGGTGTCGGACTTTCCACATTCTTCGCGGTTCCGTCATTTACGTTCCTTACCGCATTCGGTGCGTTCGGTGAGGTGTCAGGTACTTATATCGGAACGATTTTCGCCGCATATGTTCCCGTTGCGTTCGTTGTTTTTGCGGAGCACATCGCAGACCACAAGAACATCTCTTCGATAATAGAGCGCGATCTTTTAAAAGAGCCCGGCCTTCACAGGACACTTCTCGGTGACGGTGTCGGATCCATGGTCGGAGCATTCTTCGGCGGATGTCCTAACACCACATACGGCGAGTCTATCGGATGTGTTGCGATCACCAAGAATGCATCCGTATATACGATAATCGCGGCAGCATTCGGTGCGATCATCATCTCGTTCATCTCGCCTTTCATCGCATTCGTTAATTCCATCCCGTCATGCGTCATGGGCGGCGTATGTATGGCTCTTTACGGATTTATCGCGGTATCGGGCCTTAAGATGGTACAGAATGTCGACCTTAACAAGAACAAGAACCTGTTTGTCGTATCGGTCATCCTGATCGCCGGCATCGGCGGGCTGAC
>JAFRIL010000128.1 GCA_017432845.1 Lachnospiraceae bacterium
CTATTCCCTCAACGCAGACGCGCACGCCGAGCGCTTCGGCGAGTTCACCTATCATCTTAACGAACGACTGCGCATAATGATCCGTTGCAAGATCGGTAACAAATGTCTGATCCACCTTGATAACGTCAAGCGGTATCTCCCGGATATGGTTGAGCGATGAATAACCCGTACCGAAATCATCGAGCGCTATGCGTATCCCGAGCTTCTTAATGTCCCCGAGGATCCTCTTCATACGCTCCATATCATTGATCGCAAGCGACTCGGTAACCTCAAGTGTAAGGTTTCTCGGGTTGACCCCTATCTCTTTGATGGTCTTTTCTATGGAGTCAACTATATCATTCTGCATAAGCTGTACAACCGACAGGTTGACATTGACCTTGTAATACGGATGTCCGTTCTCGTTCCAGTATTTGACCGCTTCGCAGGCATTGCGCAGAACGTGCAGTCCGATTGGGTTGATCAGTCCTAAGTATTCAGCAAGCGGGATAAAATCACTCGGGGATATGAATCCGAGTTCGGTCGAATTCCACCTGATAAGAGCCTCGGCACCCGTGCAGGGATTTCCGGGCTTTGATATATCAACGATGGGCTGATAGTAGACCTCAAACTGGTCATAATCGGATGCCGTCGCAGCCCTCATGCTCTTTTCCATATCAAGACGGCGGTGCGTCTCGTCATCCGACGAATCCGTGTAGTGCGCGAGCTTGTTCTTGCCTGATTTCTTGGCGGTATACATGGCAATATCCGCCTTACGGATCAGATCCTGGACGGACTCACCCTCATCGGGAAAGGTTACGACACCTATACTCGAAGTGCAGTAATAGTCCGCACCCTTAAGGAACCAGGGTTTGTTGAACACAACCCTAACGCTCTCTATGATCTCCTCAAACCTGTCATAGCTCGTATGGGGAACAAGGATGACGAACTCATCTCCTCCCATACGATAACAGGTGTTCTCTACGCCGTTTATCCTCTGCAGGCTGTTGGAGATCGCCTTGAGCAGGACATCTCCGTACTGGTGGCCCAGTCCGTCGTTGATATGCTTAAAATCATCAAGATCAAGATATATGACCGCGCCCTTTCCTCCGCTCTCTTTCGCCTCATCAACGATCCTAAGAAGGTCACGCTCGCAGCACATCCTGTTATAGAGCCCTGTCAGAAAATCATTGTTTGCCTGCTGCTCTATCTTCCTCTGGTACTGCTTCTTCTCGGTAACATCTATAATCGCATAAAGCACTACCTTGCGTCCGTCAACCCATGTCATGTTTGTGGACGTGACATCGTACCAGCGGTTCTTCTCACGATAATTGACCTCACGGTAGGAAGATGCGGTGTTATACCGGCTGCTCTCCTCAAAGAGGCTTACTATGGCACCGCTCATGATCTCGTGTTCAAAGGTGTTGCGGCACATGCGGTTGACATACACTATATTGGAACTGTTAACGTCACGCACATAGATGACCGATCCGACGTTATCAAGAATGGTCTCAAGTGACTTATAAGAGCTTGTGATGGAATTACGCTGGATCCGGTTCGTCGCACTCGACTGTATGACTTTCGTTGCGTCCCCGAAGAACTTGACCTCATCGATGCCCCACTCGCGGTTGATCTTGTTGTCGACATAGAACGCATACATCGCCGTCTTGCCGTTTATGGCGATCGGGATACCGACAGCCGCGGTGATCCCTATCGAGTCAAGCCAGTCGCGGTTTTTCTCATCAATACGCGTACGGTATGATATTATCTTGGTCTGATCCCCGATCTGCGCCAGAAATGACTGGGACATGATATCTATGACGGGATTGAGCGGCGACTCACCCTGCGCTACATAGCTTCCGATGATGTCGATGCCGTTACCGTCCCTGTTGGGGCGAAGCACATAAGCGTGCGAGATATCGGCATATCTTCCCGTATAGTCAAGAACCCTGTTGGCTATCGTCTCAAAAGCGTCATCGCTTCCAAGCTGTGAGACAACACCTGTCATGGCCTCGGAGCGGCGAAGTGCCTTTTGCATCTCTTCGGTAGAGGAAAGGGCTCGCTTTGCGTCCGCAGCGGCATTTGCCGCATTATATGACTCTCCGTATATCTTCTTTGAAACTTCCCGGATAAGATCGACCGATGCGCCGAACTTCTGAAGCGTGGTCGTGCACTCGAAATTGCTGATATCGTTCTCACCGCCGCCATCCGGAAGGACACCGCATATAAACCACGCAAATGCAGGCGTTCCGCCGATCCTGACGCCGATCGTGGCTATCTTGAGATTCGGATACTCCGTGTCCTCAATGACCTGCTCTTCTACCGTATCAAACAGTACCCTGTTGATCGCAGCCCTTATCTGCATCTCATCAAGGAGCGAGACTACCCTGGAGATCTCGTCGGGATCTCCCGACATCTCCGTCATCCTCTTGCCGGACTCGTCCACACAAAAAATGAACAGGTTGGCAACCTGCGCATAAGCATCCTGCATGACCTGAAGGCCCGTGGTATCTATCATGAACTTGCCGGAGACCTTTTTGTCCCCAGATCCTGTGTCAAAACCCATACACTAAATCATACCTTAAAAACAACGTATTTTCAACTTATTGGAAGAACTTTTATTGGGCAAACTTAACGACTATGATGCCGTCAAGCATCTGTACGGACCCTTCGGAAGGATACACAGGCATCTGCTCGATCTGTCCCGAGATCGCCTGAAGTTCCTCCTCACCGGGCTCGACGCGCGAGAACGCACACCACATGTTCATCGTCTTCTCCCATGAAAAATCATTTATGATCGAATTGCCCTGATAGGGCGGCAGATATATCGGATCAAACAGCTTATTTCCGGAAAAATCATCATCATTTTTGCTCCGGTCATTGATGTAGGCAACCGGCACCTCGGGCGTATAACCTTCCGTTGTCCGGATGCGCTCTATCAGGCGGTTATAGTAGTTGATCGCTTCAGCCTGCATAAGATCGGCCTTAAGATAACACACGTTTGCATATCTTGCGAACATGATGCTCATGGCAATTATCAAGGCAACTGCCGCCTTGGTCAGTATTTGGGGCAGGGCGATCTTTGTCGCGGTACCGGTGTTGGTATCTGTTTCGGTTTCGGTTCCGGATCCGCTCCCGGCTCTTGCCTCGTTCAGGCGTTCCATGGCATAAGCTGTGATGAACACCATGAACGCTTCGGCATATCCCATGCCTCCGTGGGCATCCTTTTCTTCAACCATCACATAGAGAAAATAAGCAAAAAGCGGACTGGCCGCAAGAAGTAACAAAAGCTGTGTGATTTTCGCCCTGCTTTTCTTCATGCGAAGAAGCATAAGTGCCAGCATCAGGGCAGTCAGCACTATCAGCGCGATGTGCAGGTATTTCGTCATCCACGGATACATGTTGGCCGAAACACCGTTGTAATTGATAAAATCAGCCGGCTTAAGAAATCTCTTATATGCCGTATAGATGCGGTAGATATATCCGGAAATGTCGGTACGGCCAAAGCTTGATACTCCCTTGTAATCATACATTTCAAGGCCGGTTATCTTAAGGGCGATGAAGTTGTACAGGAAATACTGTGCCATAAAACATGCGGCAACTGCTGCGTTTAGCGCGCCAAGTGTGAAGAAATCCTTCCAGGCCGTATCCTTTGCCGTATATATCTCATCGATCATAAACAACAGAAGGACGATGAGGTTTATGGCAATGTTTGACTGGTAAAGCCCGACTGACAGCGACATCAGGAACGTGCACAAAAAGAACCTTAATGCGGTCTTTTTTTCGTAAAACAGATATGCTCCGTATACTCCGGCAAGAGCGCCGATATAGTAGTACGGGGCGGTAAATACATATCCGAATATGTTGGTTATCGCGGGAAAGCACACCATTACCCCGGTAACAGCAGCCACCAGAAGCCGGTTTTGGATGCGAAGCCTTTTGAAGATGATATGACAGATAAGGGCAAGGGCGATCAGTGTCAGGATCCCGTTAAATACAGGTGTGCTGTAGTTGCGGCTTAGGAAGATATTTTCGGTGAGGTTTCCGGACAGTCCCAGAAACCACCTTCCGAGGCCGTATGTTTCTCCGACGCCGTTAAACCACGGAACGTCATCATGATATGAAAACTTGTTGAACATCGCCATCCCGTGGGCAAACACGCCCCACAGCATGGCGCATATGAGAGTGTAAAGCATTATTTGGCTTTCCTGTTATAGCAGAGCATCCCAATGACCGCAGCTGCGACTCCATAGGCTATCCCGAGCGTTATTATAAGCGGAACGCTCCTTTCGGGATACGACGGATAGGGGATCAGTCCGAAGGACTGGGTGATCGTATATCTTCTGATGATCCGGAAAATATCGGATTTGAACGTATCAAGCGAGAATATCCTGATAAGCTGGGGGATTATAACGGTTATAAACGCAAAGCCCGCAAAAGCTTTCCACCTCTTCTCGAACAGAAATAAGAACATGATCGCAAAGCTGATCCCGGCAAACCAAAGCGGAAGCGACAGTGCAGCTTTTTCGAGAAAGCTCTTTATGACTCCCCAGGGTATGGCTCCTTCACTGATATGAAAGAGCGCCGTGATCACATACAAAAGCGCAAACGCGATCACCATAAATACAGACGCAAGGAGTGCTGTTACTATAAGCTTTGAGATATACAGTTTTGTGGGCGACAGGCTGATATTTCCCACGCCGTCGTTAACCCTTATCCCGTTCCTGTCAGGCTCGATATAGTCCTTGCCATATGCTGCAAGAGCCAGCACGATACAGCTGTAATACGGGATCAGGAAACACCATGATGCATACTCGAACACGTTATATGCAAATGTTCCCTCATTTGTTCCGTATATTATCCTGAATGCGATTATCGCCACATTGGCCAGAAGCACGAGGATCACGGTACCGAACAGGTAGTATTGGGATATCTTCGATGTAAGCGCTCTTTTCAGATCGTTTAGTATATATTTACCCATTTCACTCATCCACCGAATAGTTCGGGGCTTCCTTTGTAATATGAATATCATGAGGATGGGACTCACGAAGCGCTGCTGCCGATATCTTAACGAATCTGCCGTTCTTCTTGAGTTCTTCTATAGTACGCGTTCCGCAATATCCCATACCGGAGCGGATACCGCCGATAAGCTGGAATACCGTATCCTCAACGGTTCCCTTATATGCCACACGTCCCTCAACACCTTCGGGAACGAGCTTTTTCGCATTTGTCTGGAAATATCTGTCGCGGCTGCCGCATTCCATCGCAGAGATGGAGCCCATACCGCGGTAAACCTTGTATTTTCTCCCCTGATAGAGTTCAAATGTTCCGGGAGACTCGTCACAGCCTGCAAATATCGATCCCATCATGCATACATTTGCGCCTGCTGCAATGGCCTTTGTCATATCACCCGAGTACTTGATGCCGCCGTCGGCAATGATGGGAACATCATATTTTTGGGCTACTTCATAGCAATCCATTATCGCTGATATCTGAGGAACACCGATACCGGCCACAACTCTTGTCGTACATATGGATCCAGGTCCGATACCTACCTTGACGGCGTCACATCCGGCTTCGATAAGCGCCTTTGTGCCTTCTCCGGTCGCAACGTTTCCTCCGATAAGCGGAAGATCCGGATATGCATCCTTTATCATACGCGCGCACCTGAGCACGTTTTCCGAATGTCCGTGTGCACTGTCAAGGACAACAACGTCAACCTTGGCATTAACAAGTGCCTCTACTCTTTCAAGAACGTTTGCGGTTATCCCCACGCCCGCACCGCACAGCAGTCTTCCCTGCTCGTCCTTTGCGGAGTTCGGGTACTTGATCTGTTTTTCTATATCCTTGATCGTGATAAGACCTTTGAGGTTAAAGTTGTCATCAACGATCGGGAGCTTTTCTTTTCTGGCCTTGGCCAGGATCTTCTTGGCCTCGTCAAGCGTGGTCCCTTCCTTGGCGGTAACAAGGTTCTCGCTTGTCATGCAGTCCCTGATCTTCTGGGAAAAATCGGTCTCGAACTTAAGATCACGGTTCGTGATGATACCGACAAGCTTGCCGCCTTCCGTGATCGGGACACCCGATATCATGTACTTGGCCATCAGATCATCGGCATCCTGAAGCGTATGTTCGGGAGAAAGTGAGAACGGATCCGTGATGACACCGTTTTCGGATCGTTTAACCTTATCAACCTCATCCGCCTGCTCATCGATGCCCATATTCTTGTGGATGATGCCGATACCGCCCTGGCGTGCCATCGCTATGGCCATGCGGTGTTCGGTAACGGTGTCCATACCCGCGCTCATCATGGGGATGTTGAGCATTATGTTCTTGGTCAGATATGTTGTGACATCCACGTCATTTCCGATAACGTTGGAATAACCGGGTATCAGCAGCACATCATCAAAGGTTATGCCTTCCGAAATGATCTGTCCCATTTTTTACCTCCTTAAAAATCAAGAACCTTTCTGGGAAAGACGCTCTTGATTGCATGGAGCATCTGCTCATCAGGTTCTATGTTAACGAGGACCACACCTTCGTTTGCGCCCTCATACACTATCGAGTATATCTTTGCATCATCCTCGCCGGATGTAAAATCATATGATTTTACGCCCCGCGCCCTATATGAATCCAGTTCGTGCGAATTGACCGGTGCCATAACCTGCATGCGATTCAGGTCGACCGTGTAGACGTGCTTGCGCTTCTCCTTGGACATGATCTTGTCAATGGAGATCTCCCTGTCCAGGTACAGGTACTCATATTCAATATCAAACATCGGACTAAGAAAATACGCGACCGCGGCAAAGATGATGGCTCCGATAAAAAAAACGAAGTTGCCGAGCATCGCGATAAGAAGGCAGGCAATGGCAAGTGCCCAGCACAGTATGCGTCCCGGCCCGAGAAGCGGGCTGGTGCGCCTTTTGACCATAACCTCTACATATGTATCATTCATTACCTACTATCCCTTCCGGAGATCTGATGCACACGATTGCGTTTGGAATGGCATCTTCGATGCCTCGCAATCGGCACTATGTGAACGAATTAAATTCGTTCACAATAATAACCTTGTAACCCTTATCATAATATTGACGGCATGTTCGCGCAATAGTAGAATTGCCTATTTTTCACTTGGCAACGACAAGTGTTTTGGTATCATTTTCCTTTATGACGCGGTACAGGGCACCCGGCTGCAAAGGCTTATGATCCTGCGTCAGCTGCGCGCTCTCGTCCCAGTCGCCCTTGTAGGCATCCTTCGCGTTTTGCGCGACATAGACGTAAGCCTCCAGGTGATCTTCAACGTAGCTTGTAAGCTCTCCCTCGGCTATCGCAGGAGTATTTATCACACAGTCGACGGGTTGCGGGACCGCGGCATATATCAGATGCTGCGTCTTCTCATCCCACGAATCGGCTATAAGGGTAAGTCTTGCGGATCCGTCATGC
>JAFRIL010000129.1 GCA_017432845.1 Lachnospiraceae bacterium
CAAGCCGTACTTGGCAGCGGCGCGGATTTTTGCACCTTTGATCTTAAATCACAGCTGTCTTTTCTGCCGGCGCTTTCCGATTGTGATATTGCAAAAGAGCATGCAACGGATGTCGGGATAGGTGCATATCTTTGCAATCCGCTCAAGAACGACTATACGGTTGAGGATATCGCTAACGAATACTGTGATCTTACCGTAAAAAACAGGGCTGAACTGTTCGGGAAAAAGAGCCTGTACGAAAGTTTTATGACTGATCCTGCGACTGTGGGAGATTATATGTGTACATGCTCGTATATTGCATATAAAGCAAAGGACAGGATACTGGAAAACATAGATAAGCTTGGCATGACAGGACTGTTTTGCGAGATAGAGATGCCTCTCATTCCGTGCATGCATGATATGGAAAGATACGGGATCAAACTTCTTCCGGCACAGCTCTTGGCATACGGGGATACTCTTGCCAAGCAGATCTTATCGATTGAAGAGCAGATATACAGTGATGCGGGAGAAAGATTCAACATCAATTCGCCCGTACAGCTGGGTGAGATACTGTTCGGAAAGCTGGGCCTTCCCGGCGGCAAGAAGACCAAGAAGGGCTATTCTACCGCAGCTGATGTTCTTGAAAAGCTGGCCCCCGAACATCCCATAGTGTCCGAAGTGCTTAAATACAGGGCACTTGCAAAGCTCAAGTCGACATATACCGATGCGCTCGCATCCTGTGTGGCGCCGGACGGAAGGATCCATTCGACATTCAATCAGACGATAACTGCAACGGGCAGGATTTCAAGCACCGATCCGAACCTGCAGAACATTCCGGCAAGGATGGAGCAGGGCAGGCTGATCCGTAAGTATTTCGTACCTGAGGACGGTTACCGGTTCATCGATGCCGATTATTCGCAGATAGAACTTCGGATCATGGCACACCTGTCGGGTGATGCATCGCTTATTGAAGCGTTCAACTCGGGCGCAGACATACACGCCATCACCGCATCAAAGGTGTTTCATGTTCCGATGGAAGATGTTACCGCTCTTATGCGCAGAAACGCAAAAGCGGTCAATTTTGGGATCATTTACGGTATAAGCGCATTCGGCCTGTCGGAAGATCTGGGGATATCGAGAAAGGACGCAAAGGATTTTATCGAAGAATACTTTGCAACCTTCCCGGGCGTTAAGGAGTATCTTGACCGGTGTGTATCGGATGCCAAGAAGAACGGATACGTGGTCTCGATGTTTAAAAGGCGCCGCCCGATGCCCGAACTTGTCAGTTCAAACTTCATGCAAAGATCGTTCGGCGAGAGGGTTGCGATGAATGCCCCGATACAGGGAACCGCTGCGGACATCATGAAGATCGCAATGATCAGGGTGAGAACGAGACTTCAAAAAGAAGGACTTAAGAGCCGTGTCATTCTTCAGGTTCACGATGAACTTCTCGTGGAGGCGGCAGAGGACGAGACACTTACGGTCAGGAACATCCTGAAGGAAGAGATGGAAGGTGCCGCAAAGCTTTCGGTCCCTATGATCGTGGAAGTATCCGAAGGCATGAACTGGTATGAGGCCAAATAGATGAAGGTGATCGGCATTACCGGAGGAGTCGGTGCCGGTAAATCTGAAGTATTAAATATCATAAGATCGCTGTGCAGCTGCATCATCGTCAAAGCGGATGACCTTGCAAGAAGTCTTGAGGTACGGGGCGAAGTTTGCTACCGGCCGCTTGTTGAGCTTTTAGGTGATGAAGTACTTGGAGATGACGGACAGATCGATGCGAAGAAGATGGCGCATATGATCTTTGCAGACGATTCAGAAGATCTTCTGGCCAAGGTTAATGCGATAGTTCATCCTGCGGTCAAAGAGCGGATATTGTCTATGATAGATGATGCCCGGGCTGATGGTAAGGCTGATTATTTTTTCATAGAGGCTGCCCTTCTTATCGAGGACCATTATGATAAAATAGTCGATGAACTGTGGTATGTTTACGCGGATGAGGATGTAAGGCGACAGCGCCTGAAGGAGACGCGCGGATACTCGGATGAGAAGATCGACGATATCATGAGCTCCCAGAGCAGCGATGAAGTGTTCAGAAAGCACTGCAAAGTGATAATAGACAATAGCAGTTCATTAAGTATTACCCGCACCCAGATAGAGAGGTATCTAAGTGGCAGATAAAAAGAAAAATCCCGGAAATCTGGTATTCGGACTGGATATAGGAACCAGGAGCATCGTCGGAACGGTCGGTTACCGTACCGGTGAGACATTTCATGTTGTCGCGCAGTGCGACAGAAAACATGACACAAGAGCGATGCTTGACGGTCAGATCCACGATATCGAAAAGGTTGGCCGTACGATCAAGGAAGTAAAGGGCGACCTGGAGGCGATCATCGGCAAGGAGCTTCACGAAGTATGTATCGCAGCTGCGGGCCGTGTGCTCAAGACGATCAATTCCTCGGCCACTCTTGATTTTCCGGAGGAGACGACAATAGATGCGGAGCATGTATATACACTTGAGATGCTCGGTGTCGAAAAAGCTTACGAGGATTTCCAGGCAGCCAACAATACCGGCATGAAGTTCTACTGCGTAGGTTATACGGTTGTTAAGTATTATATGAACGGATATCCGATAACCACGCTTGAGAGGCACAAAGCCAACAATATTTCAGTCGATCTTATAGCGACATTCCTTCCGGATGATGTAGTTGACGGACTGTACAAGGCTGTTGAGATCGCCGATCTTGAAGTTGCAAACCTCACACTCGAGCCTATCGCGGCAATGACCGCGGCGATCCCCGATATGTACAGGATGCTCAATATCGCGCTTGTCGATGTGGGTGCCGGAACAAGTGATATTTCCGTCACGAAGGACGGCAGCATCATCGCTTACGGAATGATACCAAAGGCGGGAGATGAGCTTACGGAGGTTATCGCTTCAGGCCTGCTCCTTGATTTTAACGAAGCGGAACGTGTGAAGATCAATTCCGGAAAGAAAGCACCGGTGAAGTTTACGGATATCATGGGTATCGAGCACAAGATCGAGCCTAAGGAAGTCCATAAGCTTGCGGAAGGTGTTATCGCGGATATCACAAAGGACATATCCGACAAGATCAAGGAATTAAACGGTGACAGACCGGTCTCCGCAGTATTCGTTGTCGGAGGAGGCGGCAAGATCACCGGATTTACTGATGCTCTTGCAAAAGAAATGGGTATCATGGCTGAGCGTGTGGCTCTTCGTGGCGAGGAAGTCTTAAAGGAAGTTGATTACCAGTTTTCCGGCGCGGTGCTTGACAGCATGTATGTCACTCCGATCGGTATATGCCTTAATTTCTATGATCAGAAGAATAACTTTATCTTTGTGACATTCAACGATAAGCGTGTGAAGCTTTATGACAACGGTCATCTGACTGTTGCGGATGCTGCGATGCAGGCGGGATTCCCGAATGAAGGACTGTTCCCGAAGCGGGGGCCCGAACTTAATTTCATCGTTAACGGCAAGCCTCACATGGTAAGGGGTGAGGTCGGCGAGGGAGCCAGTATCAAGCTTAACGGCAAGGAAGTCAGCATTACCTCACCGATCGTTGCGGGAGATCGTATAACCGTCGAGGAATCCACCGCAGGAGAAGCTGCTTCGGCGACTGTCGGATCGCTTCTTGAGTACGGCAGCACGATAAGCATCATTGTCAATGACAAGAAGGTGGAACTTCCGAAGTTTGCCGAGGTCAACGGCAATCTGCAGTCCGAATTCTATGACATCCAAAACGGTGATGACATCAAGATGCTCAATTACTACACGGTATCCCAGATCATCGAGTTCATGGACGTTATACTCAATCCGGATATGAACATCTACGTTAACAACAAGCTTGCCGACAGGGATACGAAGTGCTATGACAACTTCTCCGTGATATGGACGATGGAGGATCTGAATCTTTCGGATGTTTCCGAAGAGGAGGAAGAAAGCGCGATAAAGAGTGCCAACCAGAAGGGCAAGCCCCAGAAGAAGATAGAAAACTATGAGGATGCCGTCGAGGCCGAGTCGATAGAGAACAGCGAATATGCCGATGACGGAACACTCGATGAGGAATATGTCGAATACAAGCAGCAGAAGGAAGAGGCCAGACGTCTTGAGGAAGAGAGCAGGCATACGACTCTTACGGTGTTTGTGAACGGAGACCCGGTAACGATGAGCGACAAGACGGATTACGTCTTTGTCGATATATTCGATCATATTGATTTTGACTTAAAGAACAGGCCGGCCGGTAAGGGGATAGTGACACTGCTCAACAGCGAGAAGGCTGTGTTCTCGCAGCCGCTCAAGGAAGGCGATTTCCTGGATATAAGGTGGGAATAGCATCTCATCCGTCGAAGACGGATTAGAATGGGCGAGTCACCGATTGAATAGATTGAAGGAGATAAGGGGAGATAACAATGAGGATCTGCAGCATAGCAAGCGGCAGCAGCGGAAACTGCATTTATGTGGGTTCCGATGACACACATGTGATAATCGATGCGGGGATAAGCGGAAAGAGGATCGAAGAGGGACTTAATACACTGGGTCTTACGACGCGTGATCTTGACGGGATACTGATCACGCATGAGCATTCCGATCATGTGGCATCGATAGGGGTTCTTGCCAGAAAGTACGGCATCCCCATGTATGCGACAGAAGGCACGATCGGAGGCATAATGGACCAGAAATGTCTCGGTACGATCGATGAGTCCTTGTTCAATGTCGTATCGGATGATTTTTCCATTCAGGATCTTGTGATCAGGCCGATCGAGGTCAGCCATGATGCGGCGCAGCCCGTGGCATACCGTATAGAGCACGGAAACGGTGCAGTCGGGGTCTGCACGGACCTTGGCACATATGATGAAAGCATCATAAAGGGATTTTCGGGAGTCGATGTACTGTTTCTTGAAGCAAACCACGATGTTCATATGCTTCAGGTCGGAAGATATCCTTACTACCTGAAGCGCCGGATCCTTTCGGACAGAGGACATCTGTCGAACGAGAACTGTGGAAGGCTTCTGTGCCGTCTGCTTCATGACGACATGAAGGCGATCGTGCTTTCACACCTCAGCGCCGAGAACAACCTCGCCGAACTTGCCTACGAAGCAGTAAGACTTGAGATATTGATGGACGAGTGCTCCTACGGCCCGTCCGATTTTGAGATAAAAGTGGCAAAACGGTCTGAGCCGTCACAGGCTATTGCCGTATAAATGAAACACTGGGGACGGTCCCTTTTGTTTCAAATGAAACAATAAGAACCGTCCCCAATGTCTCAAAATGGAGGTCAAGATGAAAAAATCAGTAATAACGGTTGTCGGAAAAGATACGGTTGGTATCATTGCAAAGGTGTGCACGTATCTTGCAAATAACAGGATAAATATCCTTGATATCTCGCAGACGATAGTCAGCGGTTATTTTAATATGATGATGGTCGTGGACATGAACGACTCCGCCAAGCCTTTTGCGGACGTCTCATCCGAACTCGAGCAGATCGGAGAGGAGATCGGCGTTGTGATCCACTGCCAGAGAGAAGAGATCTTCGAATCCATGCACCGGATTTGAGACAGGGGGACGGTTCCTTTGTCTCATGTCAGGTCCGTGAAGCGGGCGTGACACGGCGACGTTGAGTTCGACCCGCAAGGGGAGGACTCAATGTTGGAAAATTCAATTTATGAGGAATACATATGATCAATATATATGAAGTCAACGAAACGAATAAGATGATCGAGGAGCAGAATCTCGATGTGCGTACGATCACGCTCGGGATCAGTCTGATGGACTGTATTTCCGATGACCTTGGCGGACTGTGCGATAATATCTACAAAAAGATCACAACGGTCGCAAAGGATCTTGTGGCAACAGGACGCGATATAGAGCATGAATTCGGGATACCGATCGTTAACAAACGTATATCGGTAACGCCGATAGCGCTTATCGGTGCAAGTGCCGCCAAGTCGCCCGATGATTTTGTAAAGATCGCGATGACTCTTAACGATGCGGCCAAGACCGTCGGTGTCAATTTCCTCGGCGGCTACTCGGCCCTTGTGTCAAAAGGAATGACGGCCGCAGACCGTAACCTTATCGAGTCCATTCCGGATGCGCTTGCGGCAACGAACCTGATATGTTCGTCAGTAAATGTCGGATCCACCAGATGCGGAATAGATATGGATGCTGTCCGGCTCATGGGGCGCGTTATCAAGGATACGTCCGCCAAATCGGACATGGGATGCGCAAAGCTTGTTGTATTTTGCAACGCACCGGATGACAACCCGTTCATGGCAGGAGCATTCCACGGTGTCACTGAGGGTGATGCCGTGATAAATGTGGGAGTCTCGGGCCCCGGCGTTGTCAAGCGTGCGGTTGAGAAGACAAAAGGCGAGAGCTTCGAAGTGCTGTGCGAGACGATCAAGAAGACAGCGTTCAAGGTAACGCGTGTCGGCCAGCTTGTGGCAAGGGAAGCATCGTCCAGGCTTAACATTCCGTTCGGGATAGTCGATCTGTCACTTGCTCCGACTCCGGCTGTCGGTGATTCCGTTGCCGACATACTGTGCGCGATGGGCCTTGAACATGCAGGTGCGCCTGGAACGACCGCTGCGCTTGCTCTTCTTAATGATCAGGTTAAAAAGGGCGGTGTGATGGCAAGCTCATATGTGGGCGGACTGTCGGGAGCCTTTATCCCGGTAAGCGAAGACAGGGGTATGATAGATGCCGCATCCGTTGGTGCGCTGACCCTTGAAAAGCTTGAGGCAATGACATGTGTCTGCTCGGTCGGACTGGACATGATCGCGATCCCGGGAGACACACCCGCATCCACGATTGCCGGCATAATCGCGGATGAGATGGCCATCGGAATGATAAACAGCAAGACAACAGCCGTAAGGCTTTGTCCCGCCAAAGGCAAGAAGGTGGGAGATACCGCCATGTACGGAGGACTGTTCGGTGAGTCCCCGGTCATGGCCGTAAATGAATTCTCATGCGAGGAGTTTATAAACCGTAAGGGCCGTATCCCTTCACCGATACATAGCTTCAAGAACTGAATACAAAATGCCATATGAAGGTCTGCGCAGTCGTTTGTGAAC
>JAFRIL010000130.1 GCA_017432845.1 Lachnospiraceae bacterium
TGAGGATGTCCATGTACCGAATCTGCCTGCCCCGCCTGCCGCAACGATCGCTTCTTCCACTTCGGATGTTATCTTGCCGAAATCTCCACCTGCACCTGTAAGATCAAGATCGAGAGCTCCGGGATATCCCATGAGCGGAGACGGAAGGTCTGCCTCGATAAAATACCCCCCGTTTTCGATAAGTCCCTTGATAAGCGGCTCGGTATGAGCATCGTTCGTACAAAAATACGCTGAGTTCTGTCCGTACTTTTTGACCCACTCGGGTACATGCTCTGTTATATATTCCTGGGCTCCGGGAACTCCGACCTCGGTAGTGGGATCGGGTGCTTCTTCCATGGCAAACTTCATTCCGAACTCTTCACACGCAGCCTTCATGATGTTAACGCGTCTTGCATTTGTTTCATATGAGAGGTGTCTGGGGAATGAGATATGGACAAAAGTATCGCATCCGAGTTCATGCGCAGTCCTGATCATCAGATATCCCCGTGAGACAAAGTCATTATTGACCACCAGATCGGCCAGATCACCCATCTCTTCGAAAACATCGAACGTCTCTCCCGCAATACATAAGATATCAGGCCGCACTTCCTTTATCCTTCGAAATGCCTCATCCGTTCCTTCAACAGCCTGATTGATAATGATGGCCCTCATCTTGGGATCATCTGCCAGTCCGGTCATAACTCCTATCGTGGTCTCTGCTTCATCTGTGAAATTATCGGGATATATTGCAAGAGTAACCTTGTCCGGCCCGTATTTCTTCTGGAAGGCCTCTGCACCTCGTCTGTCATCCTCGGACTGTGAGAACGATCCCGTTACAATACCTATACGAAAATCTTCGGCATCATCCGCAGTATCTGATGATGCATCATCGGCTGCAGGTGTTGCTTCAGGTTTATCTTCGGATACCGGTGCTTCTTCTTTCGTATCCGGCACGGCAGTTGCGGTATCATTTGAACTTCCGCAGGCCGTCATGGAAAAAACAAGCATAGCTGCCATGATAATACATAATCTTTTCTTCATCGTGTTCTCCTTGGTGTATGATTTTTTATGTCCTGTTCTTTTCAACAAACTTTGCCGCACTGTCCAGATCCTTGACAAATACACCCTTGTAACTGCCTCCCAGCAGTTCCTTAATGGCCCGGAGTTTGTCGGAAGATTGAGAGACGGCTATTACGATCGGCTTATCATCATCCTGTTCACTTTCATCCCTTTCTATAAGAGACGGATCCAGATATCTGATGAGCATTTCTTCAAGGGCTTCATACATAACGGGTTTGCTCAGATAATCCGAGAATCCCTCCTTTATGTAGTTCTCCCTCGCTCCGACTATCGCATCCGCGGTAAGAGCTACGATTGTCGTATCCTTGGCAAGATTTTCATTATGTATTACTTCCAGGGTCTGTACCCCCGACATGCCCGGCATCATCTGATCGAGGAATATCAGATCGAAAGATTTCTCCTTAAGGATCTCTATACACTCACTACCCGATTCGGCTGTTGTAACTTTAATCTTCGTATCTTCGAGAAGTGCCTCAAAGACCTCGAGATTCATATCATTGTCATCTACGACAAGTATTTTTGCCTTCGGAGCAAACAAGGCCGGTCTGTATTCCTGTCCTGACTGATGCATTTTTGCCAGATTATCTGCAAAGTCTCCCACGGGTGTTCTGTCGATCACTTCCTGTTTCATCTGGGCTGTAAAGGTCGTACCCTCACCGTATTTGCTGTTGACGCCTATCGTTCCGTCCATCATCTTTACGAGGCGCATTGTGATGTTAAGGCCAAGCCCGGTTCCTTCAATGTTCCGGTTCTTATCCTCTTCAAGTCTCTGGAAGGAACCGAAGAGTTTCCCGAGATCCTCGTTTCTGATCCCTATACCGGTATCCGAAACGACAACCCACAGCATATGTGTGGCATAATCAAACGAGATGTCAATGGAAACACTTCCTTCGTGAGTATATTTGATCGCATTGTTGATGAGATTCAGCATGACCTGACGGATCCTTATCTCATCACCGCGAAGTACCGAAGGAATATCCTTGGAGACTTTGAGATTATATTCCAGTCCCTTATCCTTTGCCTTCTTCATTGTCATGTTTACAACATCGTTCATTACCGATGAGAATCCGTAGTCGACAGGGATCAGTTCCATCTTGCCCGATTCGATCTTGGAGAAGTCGAGTATGTCATTGATTATAGACAGCAGAGTCTTTCCTGCACTTTGTATGTCGAGAGCATACTTTCTGACTTTATCCGATACTTTCTCACGGAGGATCATCTCATCCATACCGATGATAGCGTTCATGGGAGTTCTGATCTCATGGGACATGTTTGCCAGAAAATCACTCTTTGCCTTGTTGGATGCATTCGCGGCATCCTTCTCAAGTTCGAGCACCTTACGTTCGTATGCGGTCTTCTGCTCCTCGAGCTTCATTTCCTCCATCTCTTTGTTGTATTTCTGTTCATTACGGTGTCCGACATAGTAGATCACGGTGATCATCAGGAATATCAGTGCGCAGATCACTATGATGATCACGCGCTGGCTTCTTACCTCCGAATACAGATCGTGATCGCTGACGACAAGTACCGTATTCCAGGAATTCGCTATCCTGTTGACATAGACCGTGCAGGGTTCTCCTTCCCATGTATACTGAAAACTTCCCGAATCGGCCGCCTTGATGGCATCCAGAAATTTGCTGCCGCCTTCCGTATCACATATATCGGTTCCCTTTTTGGATTCATCCCGATGAGCAATATACATACCATCATTGCTGACGACGAACCCGTAACCTTTTCCGTTAAGAGTCAGTTCGTTCATCATTGACTGTATGCCCTTAAGCTGAACATCAAGTGCGATAACGCTCTGTCTGTCCGGTAGCATTCTGCAGGCTGATACAATAAGATTGCCTGTCTGTGCATCAATATACGGCATGGTAAATATAACGCTGCCGTCCGCGCCCATCGCATCAACAAACCAGTCCCTTGCTTTGGGATCGTAATCCTCCGGCGGTACCCAGTTGAGTCCGTCTATGTATTTGCCCATTATAAAGCCATATATTCCCGTATAATTCTCATCGAACTGTTCGGAAACATTATTCGTTTCATCCACGAGGAATTCATGCATCCTTGCCGATGTGGTACCGCTGATCAGCATATGATGAACACTGTCGCCGGCTACATGCAGCACGTTCTCGGCGGTGTTCAGATGATTATTGATCATTGCCGAAACCGTCAGTATCCTGTCCTCCATGACCGCATTCGAATTGGATACCGCAACGTTATACATAAGCATTGACGTATAAATGACCATAACGGTCATAAATACGAACAGAAAGATCATGGGTATGATCATTCCTGTTTTTCTGTGAGAGCGCATCTTTATCCGTTCAGTTATCCTGTTATTGATAATCTTCTCCATCTGTAA
>JAFRIL010000131.1 GCA_017432845.1 Lachnospiraceae bacterium
GCTAACGCACTTCCTTAACCGGCGCAGCATGGATGAGAGGCTGACTCATACACACCGTAATGCGATAATCAATGATATTCCTTACAGTCTTATCATGGCCGATATAGACCATTTCAAGATCTTCAATGATTCATACGGACATGACTGCGGTGATTTTGTCCTGCAGAACATAAGCAAACTGATAACGGCTCAGATCAGAGCCAAGGACAGTGCCTGCAGATGGGGTGGCGAGGAATTCCTGATCCTGATCAATGACAGCCCCGAGATCGCAATTGATGTGGCGGAGCGTATCAGGTCATCCATAGAAGCTTACGAATTCAATTATGAAGGCAAATCACTGCATGTAACGATCACTCTCGGTGTAAGCGGTTATTATTCTTCGGCCAAGATCAAGACTCTTATAGAGATAGCCGACAAACGCCTCTACAAAGGTAAGGAAAGCGGAAGAAACCGTGTTGTAAGTTCCTGATCATTTGGCCGGTACGTTCATGATCAACTCATAAATAACAGAAACAGCACAGATGATTCTGTGCTGTTTCTTGATATATCCGCCAAATATTATCAGTCTGCGGTCTCGTCGGTAAGCTTGCTCGCCCTTGCAGCAACTTCCTTTTCCTGAACATCTGCCGGACACTGTTCGTAGCGTACAAATTCATATTCATAAACTCCGCGTCCGCCTGTCATCGAACGAAGCACTGTGCAGTAACCGTACAGCCCCGTCATCGGTATCTCGGCTTCAACGACCTGTTTGCCGCCGCCGATCGGGTTCATTCCGAGAACTCTTCCGCGTCTCTTGTTAAGATCACCCATAACATCACCGGTATACTGATCGGGAACAGTAACCTTAAGGGATGCGATAGGCTCTAACAGAACCGGGCCGGCTTCCATGAATCCTTTCTTAAATGCCATTATCGTAGCCATCTTGAACGCCTGCTCGGATGAATCCACGGGATGGAAAGATCCGTCATATAATACAGCCTTCACACCGACAACCGGATATGCGGCCATAGGACCCTTCTGAACCGATTCCGCAAGACCTTTTTCAACAGCAGGGAAATAGTTCTTCGGTACCGCACCACCGACAACGATCTGTTCGAATTCGAATGCCTTATCCATATCTCCGAGCGGCTCGAACTTCATCTTAACGTGACCGTACTGTCCGTGTCCGCCTGACTGCTTCTTGTACTTGCCTTCGACATCACTTGTCTTTCTGATTGTCTCACGGTAAGCAACCTTGGGTTCTTCAAGTTCTATCTCAACCTTATATACATTTGCAAGACGTGAAGCCACGATCTCAATAGCCTGGTCACCGAGCGCATAGATAAGGCTCTGACGGTTCTCGGCATCGTTAACGTTCTTGATGGTCTGGTCTTCTTCACTGATCTTGGCAAGAGCCGAGCTGATCTTATCGATATCTCCCTTATTCTTGGCCTTATATCTCATATACGTATAAGGCTTGCTGATCTCCGTCTTCGGATACATAACGGGAGTTGCCTTGGTAGAGAGCGTATCTCCTGTCTTAACGCTTGTAAGCTTAGCAAGGGCCCCTATATCACCGGCCTGGAGTTCCGGAACTTCGATAGGCTTGTTTCCGCGAAGAACATAAAGCTTACCGATCCTCTCCTCGGTCTCTTTTTCGGTATTGTAAAGTGTGTCGTCACTCTTTAATACGCCCGAGCAAACCTTTATGAGTGAATACTTACCGATGAACGGATCCACGATCGTCTTCCATACATAGGCTGTCTTGGGCTTGGAGAAATCATAATTGGCTTCGAATATCTCACCGGTCTTCTGGTTGATACCGTTAAGGCTTCTCTGATCCGGACTCTTGAAGTATTTGATGATATCGTCCATCAGTGTGTAAACACCGCGGCACTGTATGCCGGAACCCATCGTAACAGGAACGATGGTACCATCGTTTATGTTTGCATAAAGCGCAGAACGGATCTCTGAATCAGAGAAGGTCTCACCCGCAAAATATCTCTCCATGAAGTCTTCACTCGTCTCGGCAACTGCTTCCATAAGCGACTCTTTGTACTTCTCAAGGTATTCCTTGCTGTAATCGGGAACTTCACACTCATCCGCCTTACCGGCATCCGTCCATCTGTATCCCTTTTCACTTACGACATTTACGTAGCCGACAAGCTTTTCATCCTCACGGATGGGCAGATGGAAAGGAGCGATCTTCTTGCCGTACATATTCTCAAGATCTTCCACGATCTTGCGGTAGCTGGCATTATCAACATCCATATCCGTAACGAAGAAGATCCTGGGCAGTTTATACTTTTCGCATATATCCCATGCCTTTTCAGTTCCGACTTCGACTCCTGCCTTACCTGATACAACTATTATCGCGCCGGCAGCCGCACCGACTGCTTCTTCGACTTCACCGGCAAAATCAAAATAACCGGGAGTATCTAAGATATTTACTTTACAGTCATCCCATTCGATCGGGATAACACTCGTTCCTATGGAAAAATGACGTTTCTGCTCTTCTTTGTCGTAATCGCTTATAGTATTACCGTCATCGGTCTTACCCATTCTGGTAGTGATTCCCGAAAGAAATGCCATAGCCTCCGTAAGTGTTGTTTTTCCGCATCCGCCATGCCCGAGAATAACCACATTACGGATCTTATTACTGGGATAAACCTTCATATGTAACATCCTCCAAGATTATATTTTGGGTGCATGCGCACCTTGTTAACATTATAAGAAAACGGGGGCTGTATTTCAAGTTATTTATGCATTATATACAAAAAAGCCCTGACTGCTGTCAGGGCTTTAAGATCATATGATAAAGCGTATGATTTATGATTTTTTGACAAGAAGCGATTTGCCTGTCATCTCCTTAGGCTGGGGGATACCCATACATTCAAGGAGTGTCGGTACTATATCGGCAAGACATCCGCCCTCGCGCAGCGTATAATCCTTGTCATAGTTAACAAGGATGAACGGAACCGGATTCGTTGTATGCGCCGTGTAAGGCTCGCCGTTTTCGGGATCTATCATCATCTCGGCATTACCGTGATCGGCACAGACGAACATCACGCCGTCAACTTCCTTGATAGCCTCGTATGCACGACCCACGCACTCATCTACAGCCTCGATAGCCTCTATGGCAGCTGAAAGAACTCCAGTATGTCCGACCATGTCGGGATTGGCGAAGTTGATTATGATAACATCGTACTTATCGCTCTTTATCGCCTTTACGAGATTATCACATACCTCATATGCGCTCATCTCGGGCTTTAAGTCATAAGTTGCAACTTTGGGTGATTTTACGAGTGTACGTGTCTCACCTTTGTTGGGCTCTTCAACACCACCGTTAAAGAAGAACGTTACATGGGCGTACTTCTCGGTCTCGGCCATTCTTGCCTGTGTCATGTTAAGTGATGCAAGATACTCACCGAACGTATTTGTAACAGCGACCTTCTCAAAAGCAACAAGCTTATTCTCGATGAGAGGATCATAATCCGTAAAGCAAACATATACGATATCAAGCTTCTTCTCACGCTTGAATGAACGGAATTCGTCATCGCAGAATGCGTGAGTGATCTCTCTTGCGCGGTCGGGTCTGAAGTTGAAGAAGATAACCGAATCGTCATCATTGATGGTTCCTACCGGGACACCTCCGTTAACGATAACGGTAGGCTTTACGAACTCATCGGTCTCATCACGGTCATATGAAGCCGTAACGGCTTCCTCGGCATTTGCGGCCTTCTCGCCTTCACCCTTCGTAAGTGCCAGATATGCCATCTTGACACGGTCATAGTTATTATCCCTGTCCATTGCATAGTAACGGCCTGTAACGGATGCTATCTCACCTATTCCGATCTGCCTCATCTTGCTCTGAAGCTGGCGAACATAATCAATTCCCGAAGTCGGAGGCGTATCCCTTCCGTCAAGGAAGCAGTGTATGTACACTTTTCTGAGATTGTTTCTCTTGGCAAGCTCGAGCAGCCCGTACAGATGCGTTATATGACTGTGGACACCGCCATCGGACAGAAGTCCGTATAAGTGAAGGGCGGAATCCTTCTCCTTACAGTTGTTGATGGCAGCCATCATCGCCTTGTTATCAAAGAACGTTCCGTCTTCGATCTCTTTCGTGATCCTGGTAAGTTCCTGGTACACGATCCTTCCGGCACCCATATTCAGGTGTCCTACCTCCGAATTACCCATCTGTCCGTCCGGAAGACCTACAGCCATTCCGCTTGCAAGACCCTTTACGAACGGATAATCCCTCATAAGAGAATCAATGACCGGTTTCTTGGCAAGATAAACTGCATTGCCCTCATGTTCGTCCGATAATCCGAAACCGTCAAGGATCATCAGAACGGTTGGTTTTTTACTCATCAAATCACTCCTCTTAATACTTGATCATTTATTATTTGCCGCATCAAACAGCTCATGTATATTAAACTTGGACGTGTCGTTTTCGGGCATACCGATAAAGTTTGCACCGTATATGTAGCAGTTGTCCTTACTGTTGTCAAACCTGACAATATTGATAAGTGCATCAACGACATCACCCGTCCAGATCTTGAGCTCGACTTTATATATGGAATTCATCTCAAGGATCTCTTTGCACTCGAATCCCATTCCCGATCCGGAAACATCTATAACGCTGATAGGAACGAGACGGTTCTTGCTCCCGTCCACTCTTTCCATTGCAAGTGTTGCTTCAAGTACGAATCTTTTGCTTTTTCTTTTTTCCTGCATATAACCCTCTCCTTATAAGCACGCCTTTTTAGGTTTGGTACCGAAAAACATGATAATACAATTTATCGTTTTAGACAAGTTGCCTGCCTGCCGGAAGTATCATCATCGCATCCCCGAACGAGAAAAAACGGTATCTTCTGTCTATTGCCTCCTGATATGCCGCAAGTACCTTCTCTTTCCCGGCAAGTGCGCAAACAAGCATTAAAAGAGTGCTCTCGGGCAGATGGAAATTGGTGACAAGCCCGTCCAGCACTTTAAATCTGTATCCCGGATAAATGAATATATCAGTCTCCCCGCTTTGGGGGAGCACGATCCCGTTCTCGTCGGCAGCCGATTCTATCGTACGGCAGCTTGTAGTACCGACACAGATCACATGGCCGCCCGACTCCTTTGTACGGTTGATCATGTTTGCGGCATCCTCTGTTATCTCATACCACTCGCTGTGCATATGATGATCCTGTATCTCCTGTGATTTTACGGGACGGAAAGTCCCGAGACCGACATGAAGTGTTACAAAACAGGTGTTGACGCCCATGGATCTGATCTCATCAAGGAGACCATTTGTAAAGTGCAGTCCTGCCGTCGGTGCAGCAGCACTTCCTTCATATCTGGCATATACGGTCTGATATCTGTTCTTATCCTCAAGCTTATGGGTGATATACGGCGGTAGGGGCATCTGGCCGAGACGGTCGAGTACTTCCTCAAAGATACCTTCATGCTCGAACCTTACGATCCTGTTCCCGTCGGGAAGGGCCGAGACTATCTCACACTTAAGCTCACCTTCGCCAAATGTTACCTTGGAGCCCTCACGAAGCTTTCTGCCCGGCTTAACAAGGCATTCCCATTTGTTATCACCAAGACGCTTTAACAGAAAAACCTCAACGGCTGCTCCCGTATCCTTTACACCCAGAAGGCGCGCCGGAATGACTTTCGTATCGTTAAGGACCAGGCAATCCTGCGGTCTTAAGAACTTCTTGATCTCAAAAAACGTATGATGCTCTGTATGCCCCGTTACCGGATCCAGAACCAACAGTCTTGATGAACTTCTGTCGGCAAGCGGATCCTGTGCGATCAGCTCCCGGGGCAGTTCATAGTAAAAATCAGATGTTTTCATTATCAGGCCCGAAGATTAACGTTCATATCCGCAAGCTTTCCGGTAATACTGTCGATCCTCTTCTGAACTTCTTCACCGGTCAGAGTACGATCCGGCAGAACAAACGAGAACCTTACCGTGATCGATTTACCCGATCCCGTATCATAAACGTCGATGACATTTACCTTTGACAGTTCGGGATTATCCTTTTTCTCCCAGCATGATGACAGCTGTTCGAAGCGCTTTCCTTCGGGAACAACAAGTGACAGATCATAGTCAACTGCTGGGAATCTTGAAGGCTCATCAAATTCCAGATCGGATGACTCTATTTTGTCAAAGACGTCCATATCGATCGTTATGCATATGACATGACAATTCTTTGCAACAGCCTTTAATGTTGAAGGATGGAGAGTACATATATCACCGATCTCGGTACCGTCAACAAATATCTTTGAAGTGTTCCTAGGGTGCTGCCATGCATGCTCTTTCGCACTCTTGACATAGGATACCTTTTTATGCTTCAGATCGGTCACGATGGTGTTTACTATGTCAACACCTTCCATGTAAAGTGATCGTTCATCCGTCTCCTTACTGTACAAAACAACCGCCAGGTTTCGTCTCTCATCGGCAGTGCCGTCGTCTCTGGTGCCCAAAACGCACCGTCCGATCTCAAATATACCGAATGTATCCGCAAAGCTTCTGTTCTTATATACGAACGGGAGCAGGCACTGGTGAAGTGATGTGCGAAGTATACCGGTACCTTTTTCTTCCGAAGCCTGAACGAGCTTTACATTATCCTCAAGCGGCAGTCCCAGGTTCTTAAGATCATCCGGATCGCACCATATACGGGAATGAACCTCATGAAGGCTGTATGATCTTACAAGTATATCCTTTACCGCGTTCTCGTTCTTCTTAAGAGCAGAAGGCTTGGTAGGAAGCAACGGCTCAAACGTTGTCCTGATATCGAAGTTATCATATCCGTATATCCTTGTGATCTCCTCAACGATATCGGCCTGCATGGACACATCCTTAGTTGCACGGTATGAAGGCACCGTGACCGTAAAATCATCCGCCTGACGTTTAACGCCAAACCCGAGGCTTATAAGCGTTTTTTCGATCTTATCGGATGAGATGTCAATACCCGTGTAACGGTCGAGGAAAGATTTGGAAAAAGGAATTACGATCTCGGGATATTTCTTAACATACACATCAGAGATCAGCGATACACATTTAAATCCGTCATCCGCATCATGAAGAAGCTTTAAGAATCTCTTCACCGCAGTAAGTGTCATCTCCGGATCGAGAGTCTTCTCATATCTTGCCGACGCATCCGTACGAAGCGCCATACGGCTGGCACTCTTTCTGACACATACCCCGTCAAAGTTAGCACTCTCAAGCACGAGACAATCGGTATCATCGGCTATCTCGCTGTCAAGACCTCCCATAATACCCGCGATGGCGACCGGTGTCTTATCGTCATAGATCATGAGAGTGTCTGTTGTGATCTGCCTTTTGTTACCGTCAAGAGTTGTAAACTCGATCGGCTCAGCAGGAGTATCGACAACGATCCTATTGATCTTCCTTCCGTCAAAAGCATGCATGGGCTGTCCGAGTTCGAGCATGATATAGTTTGTGATGTCGGCAAGAAGATTGATCGCGCGCGATCCGCAGTAATACAGTCTTACCTGCATCTGTTTGGTGCTGACATGCTTGGTGATGTTCTCAACTCTTACCGATGAATATCTGTAGCAAAGCTCTGGCTTTGCTATTGTTATATCAACCGTATCCGTGCCGCTGTAATCGTCTTCCATCACGGGAAGTTCCTTAAGAGGTTTACCGCAAAGCGCTGCAAATTCTCTTGCTATTCCGTAATGTCCCCACAGATCGGGCCTGTTTGTAAGTGACTTGTTATCGACTTCAAATATAACGTCATCTATAGGGTATATCTCTTTAATATCGGTACCGTTTGCATAAGTGCTGTCAAGTTCCATGATCCCTTCATGATCATCGCTTATACCCAGTTCCTTTGCCGAACAGCACATGCCGTTTGAGACAACACCGCGGAGTTTTGCACTTTTGATCTGCATACCGCAAACGCTGCCGCCTGTCTTTGCAAAAGCAGTCTTGATCCCGACTCTTGCATTCGGTGCACCGCATACGACATCATATACCTGATCACCTGCATTTACTTTAAGAACATGAAGATGATCGGAATCCGGGTGATCCTCGCATGAGATTATCTCGCCGACAACAACATCTTGTATGTCTCTTCCCTTATATTCGATCCCTTCCACCTCGGCAGTTGAGAGTGTGAATCTGTGAATAAGCTTATCAAGATCTTCCCCGGTAAGATCCACAAAATCATTGATCCAGTTCATGGATACTAACATTTATTCTTCCTCCTGATATAACGGCTGATTATTTAGACACAAATTGTGACAAAGCACCAAGATCACCTTCGTTAAATGTTCTTATGTCTTTGACCCCGTACTTCATCATCGCAAGGCGCGTAAGCCCGAGTCCGAAAGCGAATCCGGTGTACCCGTAAGGATCTTCCTCGGTATTGATACCGCCCATACGAAGTACATTTGGATGGATCATTCCGCACGGACACAGTTCGAGCCATCCCGAGTTCTTGCATGAAGGGCATCCGTCTCCGTTACATATAAGGCACTGTATGTCCAGTTCAAAGCCCGGTTCGACAAACGGGAAAAATCCCGGGCGAAGCCTTACGGTCACATCCCTTTCGAACACCTCAGATAACATGGTCTTCATAAAATATATAAGGTTCGATATCGATATATTCTTATCGATCATAATGCCTTCCATCTGGAAGAACGTATTCTCATGGCAAGCATCGATCGCTTCATTACGGAAGCATCTGCCCGGGAACACCGCACGTATCGGCCTGCCGTTCTCTTTCAGAAGCTTTCCGTACTTGTACATGATCGCATTTTGTGCGGCAGACGTATGACTCTTTAAAAGCTGGTTGGGTGTCGACAGGTAATATGTATCCTGCATATCTCTTGCGGGATGAAACTTCGGGATATTGAGTGCCTCAAAGCAGTGATAATCATCAACTATCTCACTGTAGTCTTCAACATCAAATCCCATTGATTCAAATATCTGCTCGAGTTCTCTTTGAACAAGGGTTATCGGATGATACGATCCCTTCTGTTTCTTAACAGGCAAAGATTCGTCATAGCTCTCGACGCTTTCGATAAGACGCTCTTCCTCTGCTTTTCTGATCTCTTCAAGCTTTTCATCAAAACGTGCTATAATCTCCTGCTTGAACGAATTGATGTAAGAGCCGGCCTCTTTCTTCTGCTCGTTAGGTATCTTGGCAAGTTCTGCCATGAGCTGTGAGACCTGCCCCTTTTTTGACAAAAAAGCAAGACGTAGTTCTTCTAGGCTTTTCTGATCGGTAACATCGCAAAGCTCTTTTGCAAACCTTTCCTTTAATTCGTTGATACGGTCTTTCATGTTAAACCTTTCCTGGAAGCTTTAACGTTATTAAACAATGCTCCCATAAACATTAAATACATACCGGCATACAGCCATATAGCCGTGATCAGTATGACGGCAAAGCTGCCATACATGCTGTATCCCTTTGAATGTGCCAGATAAAACGAGAATACCTTTGTAAATACAATCCACAAAAGACTCGCTCCAAAAGCACCGGGTAACTGATATCTTATCCTGATCTTTCCTGACGGAAGAAAGCAGAAGAAAACATAAAGGCGCAAAACATTACAACAAGCATGATAATGTCCTTGGCCGCAACAAGATTCTCAATGCTTCGCGGAATGGTCACATAAATCCTGACAACCCTTATTATCGAATCACCAAGCACGGATATGATGATCATCAGGATCATGCCCAGCATCAGCAGGATCGTTGAAAATGAACTTCTAAGCCGCAGATACACGAATCCCTTTTCGTTTGCGGAATCATTTATCTCATTGAGCCCTTTGGTGATGGCATAAATTCCTTTTGCCGATGCCCATACGGCTGCGATTATTGATATCGACAATACTCCGATACCGCCCGAGTACAGCTCATCTATGATGTTAACTACAAGTCTGTTTATGTCAAGCGGCAGTATCTCATTAATAAACTTCAGAAGATCATCCCTCGTAAAAGGCAGATACTTGATCGTCGAAAGTATGATCAGCACATAGGGTATAAACGACATCAGTATATAAAATGCCGCACTGGCCGAATATACATCGATCCTCTTCTTGCCCGCGACAAGCATAAAGTCCGCGACCTTCCTGTATTCTTTTGACTGCTTTATTCCATTAAGCATAAACAGTAGATAAGGCGCATTGTCAACTTAAAGATAATAGCATAAATACAGCCGGAATTAAACAAAAAAAAGATTCTATATATATACTATAGAATCCATTGGCCCGAAATGCCGATTCCTGTATTTTGACTCCTAGCGTATATGCCAGGTGGGTAACCGCAACCGAATCTTCTGCCTTCCACCGGTAATTGAGGCCTGACATCCGACCGGCAATATAGGAATCCCGTTTAAAGTGATGTAGGTTCAAAATTACAAGAA
>JAFRIL010000132.1 GCA_017432845.1 Lachnospiraceae bacterium
ACCTCGTTGACACCGCGGCCGAGCTTAACCTCCTTCCGGAGAGCTTCGTATTTGTTGATGACAATCCCGCCGAGAGGGAGATAATCAGGGCACAGGTTCCGGGCGCTGCGGTACCCGAGATCGGAAACGTGGAGGACTATATCCGCGCCATCGATCATGCGGGATATTTTGAAGTAACGAATCTTTCCGCAGATGATGCAAAGCGTAACGAGATGTATAAAGCGAACGCGCAGCGGGCAGCTCTTGAGGCAACATTTTCGGATTACGGACAGTACCTTGATTCTCTTGAGATGACCGGAGTGATAAAGAGTTTTGAACCGGTGTTCCTTGACAGGATAGCCCAGCTTACCAACAAGAGCAACCAGTTCAACCTTACGACAAAGAGATACTCAAGAGCAGATATAGAGCAGGTTTCCGAGTCTTCAGAGTATATTGACATATACGGAAAACTCATCGACAAGTTCGGCGACAATGGTGTAGTATCAGTTGTGATAGGACATATCAACGGAAGTGTTCTTGATATGGATCTGTGGATCATGAGCTGTCGCGTGTTAAAGAGGGACATGGAGTTTGCCATGATGGACGGCCTGGTGGAGCGCGCAAAGAAGGCGGGCCTTTCAAAGATCATCGGTTATTATTATCCGACAGCCAAGAACAATATGGTCAGGGATTTTTACGACAGGATGGGATTTACAAAAGTGTCAGAGGATGACGGGGGAAATACCGTATGGGAATTTGACCTTGAAAAAGAGTACGAGAATCAGAACCATCACATAAAAGTAAACGGATAAGGAGAGTGCTACATGACAAGGGAAGAAGTATATGAGCGGCTGAATGCCGTGTTTGCGGATGTATTTGATGATGATACGCTTACGGTGAACGACGAGACAACTGCGGCAGATGTGGACGGATGGGATTCACTCGTACATATCACACTGATTGATGCGGTTGAGGAAGAGTTCGATATCAGTTTTGATATGAAGACCATCGTCAAGCTGGGGAACGTCGGAGAAATGGTTGATGTAATATGTCACGAACTTGACTCGTGACAGCCGGAATATGTATTAATTCAGAAAGGAAGATATGGATTATGAAGAGAATCGGAATGTTAACAAGCGGCGGTGACTGTCAGGCTCTTAATGCGGCGATGAGAGGCGTTGTAAAATCACTCATCAACAGCAAAGAGGATGTTGAGATCTATGGATTCCTTAACGGATACAGAGGTCTGATCTACAGTGATTTCAAGATGCTTACCGGAAGGGATTTTGCCGGAATCCTTACAATAGGCGGAACGATACTCGGCAGCAGCAGGACCCCGTTCAAAACGATCAAGGATCCCGATGAGAACGGCCTCGACAAAGTCGAAGCCATGAAGCAGAACTATTACAAGCTCAGGCTTGACTGCCTTGTTATCCTCGGAGGTAACGGAACTCACAAGACTGCAAACCTGCTCCGTGAGGAAGGACTTAACATCATCACACTGCCCAAGACTATAGACAACGATCTGTACGGAACGGATATGACATTCGGATTCCAGTCCGCGGTGGATATAGCGACGGAATGCATTGATAACATACATACAACAGCGGCATCTCACGGAAGGATATTCATAGTTGAAGTCATGGGACACAAGGTCGGTTATCTTACGCTTAATGCCGGTATGGCTGGTGGAGCCGATATCATCCTTATTCCCGAGATACCTTACGATATAGAAAAGGTAGTTGCAGCAATACGTCTGCGTGAGGAAAGAGGAAGCAAGTTCACGATCATCGCGGTCGCAGAAGGTGCGATCAGTAAAGAGGATGCAAAGCTTTCCAAAAAGGAATATGCGAAGAAACTCGAAAAGATGCCTCATCCTTCGGTTTCCTATGAACTTGCATCAGAGATACAGAAGAGAACCGGCCAGGAAGTAAGGGTAACCGTTCCGGGACATACACAAAGAGGCGGAAGCCCCTGCCCTTACGACAGAGTATTTGCGAGCCGCCTCGGTGCCGAGGCAGGAAAGCTCATACTTGAAGGAGAGTATGGCTTCATGGTCGGATACAGGAACAGGGAGATCGTAAAAGTTCCGCTCGAGGATGTTGCAGGAAAGCTAAAGATGATCGATCCCAAGGCCACGATCATTCAGGAAGCAAAGATGCTGGGAATCAGTTTTGGAGATTGAAGTGAGGTGTCTGCGTAGCAGACGGAGTCCTTACTTCACCGCGAGGCCTCATCCTGCGCAGCAGGATTTAAATGCCGAGCGTCCTTAAGGGATTTGGATATGTCATATACAGCACTATATAGAAAATGGCGTCCGTCTGATTTTAACGAGATTAAAGGGCAGGATGCGATAGTAACGACTCTACGCAACCAGATCGAAGGAAACCGCATCGGACATGCATATCTGTTCTGCGGAACGCGTGGTACCGGAAAGACGAGTGCCGCGAAGGTCTTTGCCAAAGCCGTTAACTGTGAGCATCCCGAAGGAGGCAACCCCTGCGGGAAATGCAGCAGTTGTCGCGAGATCGCTGCCGGAACATCACTTAACGTTATTGAAATGGATGCCGCTTCCAACAACGGAATAGACGATGCCAGACAGATAAAGGAAAGCGTAGTATACTCTCCGACAAACGGAAAGTACAAAGTCTACATCATAGACGAGGCACATCAGATCACGAAGGATGCGTTCAACGCTCTTCTTAAAACGCTTGAAGAGCCTCCGGCGTATGTGATCTTCATACTGGCAACAACGGAACCTCACAAGATACCCGTTACGATCCTGTCAAGATGTCAGCGGTATGATTTTAAGAGGATCGCAAGCGATACTCTTGAGGAAAGACTCCGTGAGGTTGCCGCCAGTGAAGGTATAGACATTGAAGACAGGGCTATCAGATATATAGCCGGGAAAGCCGAGGGCGGAATGAGAGATGCCCTCTCGCTTCTTGACCAGTGTTCGGCATTTTTTCTCGGAAGCAATATCACGTACGAACGGGCACTTGATGTTCTCGGAGCCGTGGATACTTCAGTGTTCTCGCAGCTGCTGCGAAGTCTTTGCGCAGGGTCTGTTACTGACTGCATAGGCGTGATCGACACTGTCAACAACCAGGGCCGTGATCTGACTCAGTTTGTCGGTGATTTTGTATGGCATATGAGAAATGTCCTTCTTGCAAGGTCTGCAAAGGATATATCCGATGTACTCGAGATTTCATCGGAGAATCTGGCGCTTCTTAAAAAAGAGGCCGAGGCGATCCCGGAGGAGAGGATACTTCGCTATATAAGGATATTCTCGGAACTTCTCGGAGAGCTTAAATATGCCGCGCAAAAGCGCGTACTGATAGAGATCGCGGTGATCAGGGTATGCAGGCCGCAGATGGAGACCGATCTAGACTCCGTAAATGACAGGCTGAAAGTGATCGAGGATCTTATAGAGCGGGGGAACCTGACAAAAGAGTCTTACGGCAAAGGTGTCAGTGCTCTTTCGGAAAAGGAGGCTCCTGCCGAAAAGGAGAACAGGACAAAGGCTGAGGAAAAGGTAAAAGAGCTTCCGAAGGCCACAAAAGACGATCTTATAAATATCAACAGGAACTGGCACGATATATATTCTTCGATGCCGGCTATGTACACGGCATGTTTGCGTACCGCAACCCCGTCGGTCCGTCCGGAAGACGGAAAGCTGATAATACAGCTGGCGGATGACACGGTGATGATGCTGTGTGATGACGAGGTGTTTGCGGAAAGTCTTCAGAAGGCATTTGTCAAAGTGATCGGAAAGGTTCCCGAATACGAACTTACATCGTTAAAGCAGACAAAGAATAACGGACAATACTATCCTCCGACATCGATATTCGGTATGGAAGTGGTTGTCGATGATTCGGATTTTGAATAACAGTCAATAGAAGGAGAAAAGATATGGCCAGAAGAGGTGGTTTTCCGGGTGGCGGAATGGGAATGCCCGGCAACATGGCAAATCTGATGAAGCAGGCACAGAAGATGCAGCGTCAGATGGAGGAGAGCCAGAAGGAACTTGAGGAGAAGGAATTTACCGCAAAGTCAGGGGGCGGTGCGGTTGAGGTAACGATCTCCGGAAAAAGGCAGATCACAAACATCAAGCTTTCGGAAGAGGCGGTCGATCCCGATGACATCGAGACACTGCAGGATCTTATAATGGCCGCTGTCAATGAAGCACTTCGAATGATCGACGAAGAAAGCTCGGCTTCAATGCCTCAGCTTTTCTGAAACCTGAAGGGAGTAAAAGGGGATGGATCTGTACAGCGGCTATATCGGCAGACTGATAGCGGAACTGGCAGTATTGCCGGGAATAGGAAACAAGTCGGCTCAAAGGCTGGCTTTTCATATCATCAACATGCCAAAGGAACAGGTTGAAAAGCTCGCGGATGCAATGACATCCGCAAGGGAACACATAAGATACTGCAATACCTGTTTTACACTTACAGACAAAGAGACGTGTCCCGTCTGTTCGGATCCTTCCAGAAACAAAAAGCAGATAATGGTGGTCGAGAACACCAGGGATATGACGGCTTATGAGAAGACCCATAAGTATGAGGGAGTTTATCATGTACTCCACGGAGCGATCAATCCCGGGATGGGTATAGGGCCGTCCGATATACGCTTGGCGGAGCTTATAAAGCGCCTGCAGGGCGATGTGGATGAGGTGATCATAGCGACAAACTCAAGCATTGAAGGTGAGACGACCGCCATGTATATAAGCAAGCTCATCAAACCCACCGGGATAAAAGTCACGCGGATCGCAAGCGGAGTCCCTGTCGGGGGCGAACTCGAATACATAGACGAAGTCACACTTTCACGCGCACTCGACGCCAGAGTCGAACTGTAACAGCACATCAAGGAGGAAATGTATGGCAGTAACTATCACACAATTCGGAAGAACCAACCTCGGAAAAGACATCAAGCTTTACACGATGAAGAACAAAAACCAGATGGAGGCGGCCGTCACAAACATAGGCGCCTGTCTTGTTAAACTCATCGTTCCGAATGACAAAGGAGAGTATAAGGACATAATCCTCGGCTATGACGGAGGAGAGGAATATCTTGTGAACAGCTGTTTCTTCGGAGCAACTGTCGGAAGATGCGCAAACCGTACCGCGAAGGCAGCATTTACCATAGACGGGACTACATATAACCTTGCCGTAAACGATAACGACAACAATCTTCATTCCGATTTCTACAAGGGAATGCATAAGGTACTGTGGGACGCAAAGACAACTGACGATTCCGTGATCTTCTCTTATCATTCACCTGATGGAGAAAACGGATTCCCGGGAAATCTTGACATGAGAGTTACTTATACCCTCACGGATGATAACGAGATAAAGATCGCATATGACGGAGTCAGCGACAAAAAGACACTCATCAATATGACGAACCATACATACTTCAATCTGTCGGGCCATGATCATGACACGATAGAAGATACTCTTCTGTATATAAATGCTTCGAATTATACGCCTGTTGTTGCGGGCGCCATTCCGACGGGAGAGATCGCGCCCGTCAAGGGAACTGTCATGGACTTTACGCAGGAAAAGCCGGTGGGACGTGATATAAGAGCTGACTTTGAACAGCTTCTTCTGGTCAAGGGTTATGACCACAACTATGTTGTGGACGGATACAACGGAAGTTCAAAGCTCATAGCAGTTGCACGTGCGGATGGAAGAGTGATGGAAGTATACTCGGATCTTCCCGGAGTTCAGTTCTATGCCGGAAATTGCATTTCGCCCCAGGAAGGAAAGGGTGGAGTGATATACAGGGAACGTACCGGATTCTGCCTTGAGACACAGTATTTCCCGAACAGTGCGAACGATCCCGCATTTGCACATCCGATATTTGACAAGGGGCAGAAGTACGAGACTGTTACAACTTACAGATTCTGCTGAGATGAATGGTTGATCTATGAACACAAAAGGTGACAACGACAAAATAACCGCAAAAGAAAAGATGCACAAAGACAGGTTCAAGATAACGATTGTCGGAGTGATCATTTATTCGCTTGCCCTTATAACGGTCATGGTGCTTTCTTACATGGGGGTCAAAGCCGTATTCAGAACTTACGACAGCCAAGTGGCCGCAGAGGAAGGATCAAAGGAGACGGCGGATACGGTTTCGGAAAAAGTGCCGGATAAAGAAGAGGCGGCAGATGTTTCGGAACCCGAAGAGCCCAAAGAGGAGCCGGTTAAGGATCATGATGTCGATCCGGACGGGCTCATGGATCCCGAGACGGGGATAGTTGATTATTCGGTTACAAAGTTTACGCCGGGCAAGAGGAGCAAAAACCTCAAGTGGAAAGATACCGTCTTTTCCAGGATAGAAAATGTCAAAGACGGGGCAAAAGCAAGCGTTAACACATTTGATTACAAGAGAGTATCAGTAAAGCTTCCGGATAACAATTCCGCAGAATACAGGGTTTATACCAATCCCGACACGGATGCCGTTGAGAAGATCACGGAGTATGCCGAGAAGGGTAACAGCGTGGAGGTATATGACTATTACTTTGATGACGGACACATAAACTATGTGGACGGGTACAAAACCTATGTGGACAAACCCGTTGATATATCGTCATCCGACATGGAGTCACGCTACTATTTTGACAAGGACGTATTGGTCCGCTATATCTACTGCAGTAACGGAAAAGCTACGGAATACAATATTGCGGATTTCGATACTTACAGTAAGGGTACGGCTGACCAGTACGATTATCTTGAGAGCGAAATGATAAACCGTGCGTATATTGTTTATAATGTCGCCCCGTCCGTTAAGGAAACCGAGCTTCTCTACGGATATGTGGTCGATGAATTCTCCATGCCTATGGAAGATGCCGCGATCACTGTAAGAAGTGAGGAAGACGACAGGCTGATCGCCGAGACGACGACGGATGGTGACGGGTATTACAAGATCGCCGTTGACTGTAATGATGACGAGACGTATAAGATCACGGCCGAAAAGTATTCTCTTACAAGTGTGAGCGTATACGGGATCACCGCAAGGTTTGGATCTGCAAAATATGCTGTTGAGCCTATCTATCTGCCATATGATAATAATACTACACAGTACCCGGTGCAGTTTTCGGTAAGGGATGCGACAGATCCCAACAAGCCGTTATCCGGCGCAGGCATAATGATAAGAAGAGGCCTGTATAATCGCAGCGGTGAAGTCATGCAGACGGGATCGCTCGACAACAACGGTACCGGCACGGTCGCTCTTACTTCCGGATCGTACACTGCCGAGGTCACAAAGGGCGGTTATGAGACACTGTTCATGTCAGTGATAGTAAGGCTTGACCATCAGTTTGCGATAGGGTTCGCAACACCCGATGTCGGAGAGGATGAATACAGGATCGTAGTGTCGTGGGAATCAGCCCCGCTTGATCTTGCCGTAAAAGCGGTCTCATCAAACAGGGGCAGGATCATAGGCCCTTCGGTTGACAGCCTTGGACTTACAAGTGCGGAGCCCGTTACCATAGACAAGGCGGGTACAGACGATTACAGGCTGTATGTGACCGATTTCGGAAGCATCACTTCCGCGGATACGATGTCTTACAGGCTGACGGGTTCAAACGCTTATGCGGACGTATATAACAGTGATGGAATGATGGGATCGTTCCATGTTCCGGTTGCAAGTGCGGGAGTCATATGGGAACCGTTTGAGATACGCAACAAAACACTGCTTCCGGTCAATTCGTTTTACTATGCCATCGAGGATGACGATCTATGGAAAACGAAATAATAATTTGATATAATCGTGGCTGATGAGGATTTGGAAATAATCAGAAAGGACAAAGCTATGAACAATTTGGATTTGCAAAAGACGGCCAATGAAGTCCGTAAGGGTATCGTTACGGCAGTACATTCGGCCAAGGCCGGCCATCCCGGCGGATCATTGTCCTGTGCGGACATGATGACTTTTCTGTATTTTGAGGAAATGAACATCGATCCCAAGGATCCGAAGAAAGCGGACCGTGACAGGTTCGTTCTTTCAAAAGGACACTGCGCACCGGCTCTTTATTCGGCTCTTGCACAAAGAGGATACTTCCCCGTTGAGGATCTTACAACGTTAAGAAAGCTCGGATCACACCTTCAGGGGCATCCGTGCATGCAGCACACACCCGGTGTGGATATGTCAAGCGGATCGCTCGGACAGGGAATATCGGTAGCTGTCGGAATGGCTCTTTCTGCAAAGCTTTCAAATGATTCATACCGTACATATACACTTCTCGGTGACGGGGAGATAGCGGAAGGACAGGTTTGGGAAGCTGCAATGTTTGCCGGACACAAGAAGCTCGACAATCTTGTTGTTATAGTCGATAACAACGGACTGCAGATAGACGGAAAGATCGAGGATGTCTGCAATCCTTATCCCATCGACAAGAAGTTCGAGGCATTTAACTTCCATGTGATCAATATCGACGCCCATGATTTTGACCAGATAAGGGATGCCCTTAAAGAGGCAAGAAACACAAAGGGAATGCCGACGGCCATCATCATGAAGTCAGTCAAAGGTAAGGGTGTATCGTTTATGGAGAACCAGGCCGGATGGCATGGCAAGGCTCCAAATGATGAGCAGTATGAGATCGCTATGGAAGATCTTAAGAAAGTAGGTGAAGCATTATGTCAGAAGTAGAAAAGATCGCTACAAGAGCCAGTTACGGAAACGCACTCGTTGAACTGGGAAATGAGCATGATGACCTTGTTGTTTTAACGGCTGACCTTGCTGCAGCTACCATGACAGGTGTATTTGCCAAGGCTCATCCTGACAAGCACATAAACTGCGGTATCGCAGAATCCAATATGACCGGTATAGCAGCCGGACTTGCCGCAACAGGCAAGGTTCCTTTTGCAAGTTCGTTCGCAATGTTTTCCGCAGGAAGAGCGTTTGAACAGGTCCGCAATTCGATAGGATATCCGCACCTTAACGTTAAGATCGGTGCAACACATGCAGGCGTATCGGTAGGTGAGGACGGAGCATCCCATCAGTGTAACGAGGATATCGCCCTTATGCGCACTATCCCGGGAATGGTGATCATCAATCCCGCGGATGATGTAGAGGCAAGGGCAGCGGTCAAGGCGGCATACGAGTATGTCGGCCCGGTATATCTGCGTTTCGGACGTGCGGCTGTTCCTGTATTCAACGATGAGAAGACATACAAGTTCGAAATGGGCAAAGGCATAGTCCTTCGCGAAGGATCGGACGTTACGATCGTTGCAACAGGTATCACGGTTCCCGCTTCCATGGAAGCTGCGGACATGCTCGCAAAGGACGGCATCAATGCGGAAGTGATCAATATCCACACGATCAAGCCTCTTGATGAGGAACTGATCCTTGCGAGTGCAAAGAAAACAGGCAAGGTGGTTACAGCTGAAGAGCATTCGGTCATCGGAGGACTCGGAAGTGCTGTATGCGATGTCCTTTCGGAAAAGCTGCCCACCCCCGTGTTCAAGATCGGTATGCAGGATGTGTTTGGCGAGAGCGGTGCAGCGGCACAGCTTCTTCACAAGTATCTGCTTGATGCCGAAGGAATATACGGACAGGTTAAGAAATTCGTTAAATGAAAGAGCTTATCTTTCTTGAACCCGTAGTCAAAAAACTTATATGGGGAAAAGAATATTGGACAGTGAGCGCTCATGAGAGCGGAGATTGTCTTGTGAAAGGTGGATCCTATGACGGGATGCACCTTTCCGAAGTTTGGAGCAAACACAAAGATGTGTTCGGCGTCGAATCAGACGGCGACTTTCCTTTTATCGTAAAAGTCATAGATGCCAGGGATGCTCTCAGCATTCAGGTTCATCCCGATAACGAATATGCTATAAAGCACAAAGACGGACAGGCCGGCAAAACGGAATGCTGGTACGTTATGGACTGTGACAGGGACGCATCGATCATCATATGGCACAATGCGAAAAGCCGCGAGGAAGCCCAGAAGATGATCGACGAAAACAGGTGGGATGATTTTCTCAGAGAGATCCCGGTAAAGCGCGGCGATTTCTTCCAGATCACTCCGGGTACTGTCCATGCGATCAAGCAGGATACGATGATAATGGAGATACAGCAAAGCTCCGATGTCACGTACAGACTGTATGACTACGGAAGACTCAGGAACGGAAGCCCGCGTACGCTCCACGTCGACAAAAGCCTTGACGTCATGATGATCCCGCATAAGGATGCGCTGTGCTATACGAACGGTGTGCCCGGCAAGCTTGTCTCCTGCAGATATTATGATGTGGACAGATATGATATCTCGGGTGTTCGTGATTTTGAGAAAAGCGACACATTCATGATAATCTCGGTGCTTGACGGCGAGGGAGGAATTGACGGCAGGAAGATCAAGGCAGGAGAATCGTTCATAGTATCGGGAGGATACGGAGATTTCTCGATATTCGGAAGACTGTCGATAATGGTGACACGTATCCCCAAGCTGTACGGGGGACTCGAGATCGGCGGATCGAAAATGGTCTGCGCTACCGGATATGCCGACGGAACGATAAGCGACAGAAAATCATTTGATACTACAACTCCAGCGGATTCGATACCGCGTATCATAGATTATTTTAAGAACAAGGAAATATGTGCCCTCGGAATAGGATCTTTCGGACCGGTGGATGTTGATCCCGATTCACCGACATACGGAACGATTCTTGATTCGCCCAAGATACCGTGGCAGCATTATCCGCTCAAAAAGGTCCTGGAGGAAGCACTTAATGTACCGATCATGGTTGACTCGCGTGTTAACGGGGCCTGCCTCGGAGAGATGACATTCGGATGCGCTGAGGGAATGGACAACGTCGGATACGTTACGATAGGCTCCGGTATAGGTGCCGGAATGGCGGTTAACGGACGTCTTGTTCACGGAATGGGACATCCCGAGTTCGGTCACATACTTGTATCGAGGCTTCCGGGCGATGATTACGCGGGGAGCTGTCCGTTCCACCCGTCCTGTTTTGAGAGCCTTGCATCGGGACCGGCGATAGAAGAACGCTGGGGGAGTCCTGCCGAGGAACTGGCGGAAAGATCCGAAGTATGGGAAATGGAAGCCGATTATATCGCACAGGGACTGATGGCCATGGTACTTACCATCTCACCGAGGAAGATAATCCTGGGTGGCGGGGTGATGTATCAGAAACAGCTGTTTCCACTCATCAGGAAGAAACTGTGTGAAAAGCTCGCAGGTTATATACACACGAAGGAACTTGATGATATAGACGATTATGTTGTTCCGGCATCGCTTTCTGATGATCAGGGTATTATGGGAGCCATACAGTTAGGGGTTTTAGCAGAGATTGGCCGAGATTAACGAATCACTAAAGGAAAAATACGAGGCTACTTCGAGGGAATTTGAGCAGAAGATACGCCGTCACAGAAGAGCGATCCTGTACAGGGTGATCATCGGTATAGCCATAGTCGCGGCGCTGATCGCAAGCGCATACTACAACTATCAGAAGATGGTGTACAGCGATTATGATGTGTTAAAACATGTGACTTACCCGGAGGCTTCAAACGCCAGATACATAAAGTTCGGTGGAAACGTTCTTCGTTACAGTCAGGACGGAGCATCGGCCTTTAACATTTCCGACGATATGCTCTGGAATGAGACTTTTGAGATGCAAAATCCCCTCGTCGACTCGTGCGGTGACTATGTTGCGATCGGCGACTATATGGGAACGACCATCTATGTATATAATTCGCTCGGTCTTTGCGGAACCATAGATACATCCACTCCGCTGAAGAGATTCTGCGTATCGGGAAACGGAAATGTAGCTGTTGTCCTGGAGGATAACGAAGTTACGTGGATCAAGCTTTTTGATGTGAACGGAACAAATGTGGCTTCCGACAGGACCACGATGTCAAAGAGCGGATATCCGGTATGCATCGATATCTCAGAGGACGGTATCCTCATGGCTGTTTCATATCTGTTTGTTGACAGCGGAGTCCTGTCGAGCTCCGTGGCATATTATAACTTCGGTGCCGTCGGACAGAACGAGGTTGACAATCTTGTAAGCGGATACAATTCTTCCGGGACCGTTGTTTCGATGGTCAGCTTTATAAATGCTGATACGAGCATTGCAGTTGGTGACAATAAGTTTTCCATATATAAAGGTTCCGAGAAACCCGAGAGTGTATTTGAAAAGGAGATCGACAAAGAGATCCTCAGCGTGTTCTACAATGAGAGCAATATAGCTCTCGTATTCGAAGATGAGGAGGGGGGCAACAAGTTCATTGCCGAAGTATATGACACGACGGGGAACATCGTGGCAACACAGGGCTTTGACATGGACTATACCAATATCTCGCTGTACAGGGATCTTCTGATCATTTATAACAGCGAGGCCTGTCAGATATACAACACATCGGGGCTTCTCAAATATGACGGAAAGTTCAGGGAATCTGCGATCTTAGTCGTTCCGGAGGCGGCCGGTTCACGATACCTTGTCGTATACGGTGACGGTATGGAGGAGATCAAGCTGAAATAAGATGAGCAACTACTATCTTCTGATCGGTGTGATCATCGTACTTGCCATAGGGGGCGTAAAGGGATACAGGAAGGGATTTTTAAGGCTTGCAGTCTGGTTTGCCGGCCTGATCGCCGTGCTCTTTATCGTGACAAAGATATCACCATATGTCAGCAACTTCCTGATCGAAAACACTTCATTATACACAAAGCTCCAGGAAAAGATCGTTACCGCATACGAGAACAGGGAGACGGATGATATACCGGGAAGTGCCCTTCCGGGAAGCGGGGCGGAAAACGATGCGATAGATTCGTTCGGATTTCCGGAGCTGATCACCGATACACTTAAATCAAACAATACGAGCGAGATATATGATAAACTGGCGGTATCACTGTTTCGGGATTATATAGCAGGATACCTGTCGGCTCTTTCGATAAGGGCGGGAACATTTGTCGGGCTGTTTGTTCTGCTGGCCATTACAGAATTCATTGTATTTACCGCCATTAAGATTTTGGAGAAGATCCCGGTCCTTCGGACATTTAACAGGCTTCTCGGGATGGCCAGCGGCATAACGCTTTCGCTTGTATTCGTGTGGTTATTCTTCCTAGCGGTCATGATGTTCTTCGGGCATTCCTTCGGAACATGGGTGTTTGCACAGGTCGGACACAGCAGATTTCTTACATATCTTTTCAATAATAATATACTCTTCGACCTTCTGTAGATTTTTATATTTTCTGAGTAGGATTTTTTATTCTCTGTCAAAATCATTTGAGATAAATTGTATTCATCCGGTTTGGATCCCTGGCAGTCAGGGGTTCACTAAATTTTAAGGAGGATGAATATGAAAAAGAAAGTTTTAGCAGCTATTATGGCAGCAGCAATGGTAGCACTGACAGCCTGTGGCGCAGCAGCAGCTCCCGCAGCAGACGCAGCAGCACCTGCAGCAGATGCAGCAGCTCCCGCAGCAGAAGCTCCGGCTGATGATGCAGCTCCCGCAGCAGACGCAGCAGGCGGCAAGAAGGTTGCAGTTGCAATGCCCACACAGTCATCAGAGAGATGGATGCATGACGGTGCAAACATGAAGGCTCAGCTTGAGGAACTCGGCTATACCGTAGATCTTCAGTACGCAGAGGATGATGTACAGGCTCAGGTTTCACAGATCGAGAACATGATCGCAGCAGGCGCTAACTGCCTCGTAATCGCAGCTATCGACTCAGACGCTCTCGTAAACGTTGAGCAGCAGGCAAAGGATGCAGGCATCCCCGTTATCGCTTATGACCGTCTTCTTATGAACACAGACGCTGTTTCATACTACGCTACATTCGATAACAAGGGCGTTGGTACAAAGATCGGTGAATACATCGTTCAGCACTGTGGCGCTACAAAGGATGATCCGAAGACCATCGAGCTCTTCATGGGATCACCTGATGATAACAACGCCCATATGCTTTACGCAGGACTTATGGAGCAGATCCAGCCTTTACTTGATGACGGTTCTCTCGTTTGTAAGTCAGGCCAGATCGATTTCGATTCCAACAACACACTTCGTTGGGACCAGCAGACAGCAATGAAGAGATGCGAAGACATCCTTACAAGATACTATGCAGACGAAGACCTTGACATCTGCGCATGCGCATATGACGGACTTTCATACGGATGTATGTCAGCTCTTGAAGGTGCAGGATACACAGATGCTAACTGGCCTCTGATCACAGGACAGG
>JAFRIL010000133.1 GCA_017432845.1 Lachnospiraceae bacterium
AGAATCATCTCTTTCGCCCCATCATAAGGAAGCTCCATTGATGCGTCCGGCATCAGCTTCACCGCTGCCGGAACAGGTTTAACAAGAAGCCTGTCATCATATGGTGCCAGACGCAGCATTATTTCTCCGAAAGTAACGACAGTTCCCATGATCTCCTCCTGTTATCCTCAAACGACAATCCCAAACGCTCTAAGTGATACCTTGTCCGTTCGTTATCCCAAATGCGAACACCTAATGTCCCCTTTTCGCTGTCTATTTCCTTAACCTGCAATCCTATCATCTTCATGACCGCTTCATTGCATAGCGATGAAATCTCATCCCATTTTTTCTGCGCTATCAGATCTTTTTTGACCATCCATGTTCCACCGCACGCTATTACCTGCGGAATGCTTAAATACTCCGAAAGGTTATCAGCGTTTATTCCTCCTGTCGGCATCCAGTTAAGGTTCCTGTACGGCCCCGCAAGCGCGCGCAACATCCCTGCTCCGCCGTTTTGCTCAGCCGGGAAGAACTTGACCGTATCAAGGCCGAGGGCCATGGCCTGCTCCATCTCACCCGGAGTTGCACATCCCGGTATCATAGGAACTCCCCTTGATATAACATGCTTTGTTACATCGGGATTAAAACCGGGACTTACAATAAACTTTGCGCCCGCATCTATTGCACGATCAGCCATGTTAATTGTGGTAACCGTTCCCGCACCGACAATGATATCCGGCACGGATTCCGCAATAATTCTTATTGCCTCTTCGGCAGCATCCGTACGGAAAGTCACTTCAACAGCACCTAATCCTCCACTGATGAGAGCATTCGCAAGATTCACAGCATCCCCGGCATCATCCAATGCAACAACGGGCACTATGCCGATCTTTCGTATTTTGTCTAATATTTCTTTCATATAATCCTCCGCCATTTTCATACAAAGTGGGTGTCTGCAGGGATGCCGCAAAGCGAGTATTTGCAAAAAGGAGGGACCCACTTCTGCGTTAAATATAGTTCTCTACTCAGATATAGTCACATATTTATGCAGGCACTTTCTGACGCTTCCTGTACCTTCACACATCTCTTTGTATATTTCCAGTATCCTGCCTCCCAGAGAGTCCTCAAACAGATCGCACCCAAACACCGTCTGCTGATGCAGCACTTCTTCCGGAGTCATCTTACACAGTTCATCCAGCATGGGATCCGGACTTAGTTGTATTTTAGATCCCTCATCATCCGTTCCCTTCAGATATCGCAGATACCCTGCCAATACAAGCGGTATCAGTACCAGGTCGTCCGTATTAAGATCACCCGATCTTCTGTATGCCTTTATCGTCTCCCCGAACCTTATGGGAATCTTCTGTGATGTGTCGGTTGCTATCCTCTGTGGAGTATCGGGCATGAACGGATTCGGAAGTCTCTTCGTGAGAACTGCCTCAAGAAAACCGTCCGGAGACAGCACTTTCGGATCGGTAACCACCGGCATGCCCTCCCTATATCCGAGATCATAAACGAGTTTTTTAAGATCAGCATCTTCCATCTCGTCATGTATCGTTTTGTATCCGAGAAGGCATCCGAATATTGCAAGCGCCGTATGAAGAGGATTCAGGCATGTACACACTTTCATCCTCTCCGTTGCATCTACCGTTTCCTTGGTGGCGTAGATCACACCTGCTTTATCAAGAGGTATCTTCCCGTTAGGAAAATCGTCCTCGATAACAAGATACTCTGTCTCTTCCGCATTTACAAACGGAGCTGTGTACGTATTCTTCGATGTTATGATCTGTCCGAGATCCTCAATTCCGTCGCGGGATAGTTCATCACTAACCGCATCGTCGGGGCGCGGAGTTATCTTATCGATCATCGACCAGGGAAACGAAACCTTACAGGGATCGTTTATGTATTCGATAAAACCTCCATCAGCCTCTCCTCCGTCTTCCAGATCATTCGCACACTCCAGCACACCCTCACGAAGTTTGTCTCCGTTATGCGAACAGTTATCCATTGATACAAAGGCTATCGGATACGCGCCGCTGTTATATCTGTGAAGCAGAAGACGAACTATCTTTTCCATGTAGCTTTTTGTCTTGTACCCTTTTTCCGTGATCGTAAAAGAACACATCTTAAGTGAAGGTGCCGCAAAGATACATTTTAGCAATTCGATATCCTCCGCCCTGTCCTCATCAAGTGCCAGTGATGATACTATGCTTCCAATCACCGTCTTATCAATCGTGCCTTCGGATTTAAGAGTCGCCAGAATGCACAGGTTATCATGTGGCCTGTATATCTTATCAATTATCTCGTAATCATAGCCCTCACAAACAATCACACCGGTCTTCATGTCGCCTGACTCAATGAGTTTTTGTGCCAGATTAGCCTGGTATGCTCTGAAGATGTTTCCGGCTCCGAAGTGAATCCACTCCGGATTCTTCCTTGTGTTCTCTTCTATTTTATTCCTGTCATATTCCGGAAGGTGATAACCCTTTTTAATATATTCTTCCTTATCCTTATTTATACCCTCGTCACTTAACAGCATTG
>JAFRIL010000134.1 GCA_017432845.1 Lachnospiraceae bacterium
GCCCTTGCCTGCTCTTTACCGTATCTTCTGTCAAGCTGCAGCGATATCTGTGCGCTCGGGCAGAAGTACGGGATGACTTCCATGTTCGTCATTATCGTGACATCGTCGATGGCCATGATGTTCATGGGATCGGCCATTGCCACTTTCAGGATGTTGGGGTTCTTCTCGTCGAATCCGAACGGGATCAGCTGATTTTTCTTCATCAGATCCTCGGAGACGAGCTTTACGGCATTATCGTCAAGACCGACCTTACGAAGATCGACCGTGTCTATACCGAGCTGGGTTGATAATATGTTGGAAAAATCTTCCGAAGAAACGTACCCGAGCGCGATCAGGGTCTCGCCGAGCTTGGCTCCCCTTATCTTCTGCTCTTTTAATGCCGTTTCGAGTTGTGCCGATGTGATAAGGCCCTCGTTGATCATCAGATCACCGATACGGACCTTCTTGCGGATAATTGCCATAACCTTCCCCCCGCCTGTGCGGATCCCCCTAAATATTAATTATAGTATAGTTTACATAAAATTTCAATGTCAATCGGCCGGCACTTCCTGGATCTTTCCCCCTGTAAGATAGGCTTCGCGCATCTGCGGTACGAACGATGCATAATCAACCATCGAAATATCAAGATCAACGTCACCCCTCACCCCAGGGATGCTGCCGGTATCGGTATACTGCCATATCGTAAAATCATACAGAAAATCATTCTCTTCCAGATACTGCGGAGCCCAGAAATCATACTGGTGGAGCGACTCAAGCTCCATATTGCGTCTCATCCAGTTCTCCGACGCATATATCATCGGATAGTAGCCTTCCTTGCGTATCCTCTCACAGAATGCCTCACATATGTCGCTTCGAAGTTCATCGGAGATCTCGGTCACGTTCGTTCTGGCCTTCTCATCATCGATATATTCGGTATCAAATGCGACCGGATAGGAAATGTCGTAATCCTCTATGAGCTTTAACGTGTATTCGGCCTCTTCCACCGCTTCCTCCGGTGTCAGAGCCTGCGTAAAGAAATACACTCCGATATCAAGCCCGACACGCTGCGCCTCGGATGCGAACTCATCGAACTTCTCATCCTTCATGATCCCGCCTTCGGAATACCCGCGAAATCCGCACCTGAGCATCACGAACTCGCACCCCGAAGCCTTGAGCTCATCGAAGTTCACATCCGGGTTATGATATGAAAGGTCACACCCGAGATGACTGATCTTGTTACCGTCATCATCGAAGTATGCCATGAATCCGTTCTCGATCCTGAAGTTATCCGGGTTATATGCATTAAGCGACAGATTGCCCTGTTTGATATCTCGCTTCGGAACATAGACGTTTGTAACGTTTATGTGGCTCTGCTCCTCTATGACCTTGTTCAGCTCATCCTGTACAGCCGCGATCTCTTTTTTGCTCTTCTGGTGTATTATGAGCATACCGGTAACAAGGCCGAGAATAAAGCTCGCAAAAAGCCCGAGGATCAGCGCGTTATTATTCCTGCGCCTTCTTCTCCTTCTGGGCATCTGCTGCGCCTGCTGCCGCTCCTGATTATAATACTGTTCTTCCTTCATCCCATGTTCAGTGCGTTATTTACTCTGTCGATCAGCTCCGTTGAAAAGAAGTTCTCCTCCATCACAAGCGGTATCACACGCTCCTGTCTGATCACGCTCTCGAGCGAATCATACACATCGCTCGGAGATACTCCCGACGAATCATGTCCGATTATGAAAACGTTCGGATGATGATCCTTAATATGATTGACTGCCTCCACGGAAGTTCTCACGACCTTTACTTTGAAGTTGTTTGCCGACAGGCTTTCCCTCATCTTCTTTAAGTTCTCAATGTCATTATCAAGTATGAGAACCTCAGGTGTTACGGAACGCTTTGTGTTTTCCGAGAATATCTTTTCCAGGCGCGCGAGAAGCTCGCCCTTCGGTATGGTTTTTACCAGGTAACCCGCCGCACCTTTATTCATCAGCTCACGTACGAGATTGGGATTCGATACGCCGGACAGGAACACAACCGGTATATCGTTAAGGTCGGGATTCTTGAGCAGCACGTCAAATGCCTGGAGTCCGTTAACGACAGGCATCTCGATATCCAGAAGGATCAGGTCTGCATTATAGCTCCCCATCTTCTCAACAAATCTGTAACCTGCGTTTTCTATCACCACATCATAAGTTCCCTCAAGATACTTCTTCAGGATCTTGAGAGTCATGGTATCATCATCAACGATAAGTACTCTTTTCTTCATGTGCCAAACCTCTCATCCGTTACCGGTAATTATCGAAAAATCCTTCGACCGCCTGTGCGATCACTCCCTGTTTGACCGGCTTGTTCAGTATACCCACAACGTTTCGACCAAGAAGCATCTCACGGGGTCCTTTAAAATCATCCCCTACAATGTACATGACCGGTACGTTCTCTCCTTTGGGCTGTAAACGAAGCGATGATACCGTCGACATCCCGCTCATGCCGGGAAGCAGGGGGTTGATGATGATCAGATCCACGTGATTTTTAACGACATAATCTATCGTCTTCATTCCGGAATCAAACGTGGCTACATTATATTTCTGGGTCAGGAACAGCAGGCACAGTTTTCTTGTCTTCAGGTCGGCGTCGACGACCACGACCGTTCTCTTCTCCTGTACCTCTTCAGCCTCGCTCCTGTGCTTTGGGCGCTCCTCCATCCTTATGGTGCCCTGCGCATTATATGCTCCTGCCGGGTTGTTCATGGCCTTGGTACGAAGTGCCCCGACTGCTTTGAACGCATCCGCTTCGGCATCCGCTTCAAGTTTCTCGATCGTCTGTCCTTCCATATCCCTCTCTTCCTGCCGGATGTCCTGCTTTTTGCGGGCCTTATCCAGGAAGGATGAC
>JAFRIL010000135.1 GCA_017432845.1 Lachnospiraceae bacterium
ATCGCTTCCGGTGACGGAATATACAAGATGGACTATAACGAGCTCCTTGAGTTTCATATGGAAAAGGGAGCCGATATCTCGCTTGTATGCTCGGAGATCAACGATCCCAAAGACTGTGAGCGTTTCGGAATGGTAAAGCTCAATGACGAGATGCAGGTCGTGGATTTTGAAGAAAAACCGATCTCGGCCAAGTCCACGCTCGTATCCTGCGGCATATACGTGATAAGAAGAAGACTTCTCATCGAGCTGATCGAGAAGTGTGCCGAAGAAGAACGTTTCGATTTTGTAAGGGATATCCTGATCCGCTACATGACCATCAAGAAGATCTGCGGATACAAGATCAAGACATACTGGAGCAATATCGCATCGGTTGACGACTACTACCGCACCAATATGGATTTTCTCAAGAAAGAAGTCCGCGATTATTTCTTCAGGGAATTCCCCGATGTGTATACGAAGGTTGATGATCTTCCTCCCGCAAAATACAACGTCGGTTCAAATGTCCGTAATTCACTCATCGCATCCGGTACGATCATAAACGGTACCGTGGAAGGATCACTTCTCTTCAAGAAGGTCTTCGTGGGGAGCAACTGCACGATAAAGAATTCCATCATACTCAATGATGTTTACATCGGTGACAACACTTATATAGAAAACTGTATCGTGGAAAGCGGCGGAACCATACTTGCCAACTCATATTACAAAGGCGAGGACGGACCGAAGGTTGTCATCGAAAAGAGTGACAGGTACGTATTCTAAATCAGGGATAAACGAAAGGATTTGGAAATGAACATTACTGATGTCAGAATCCGTAAAATGACAAAGGAAGGAAATATGAAAGCCGTTGCATCGATCACGATCGACAACGAGCTTGCAATTCATGATATCAAGATAATCGAAGGGGAAAAGGGGCTGTTTATCGCGATGCCCTCAAGAAAAACGCCGGAAGGCGAATTCAGGGACATCGCGCACCCCATATCAAGCGAATCCCGCGAGGTATTACAAAAAGCGGTTCTGGACGCATATGAAAAAGCCTTATTACAATGAGGCTCGGCCACCTATCTGCATTTAATACCCAAGCTCCTCGCCGACCAGAATGACCGTAATCCTTTGAGGGACCATTGAGCATCTGGTCACAACGATCTGGCAGCAGATCGTGTGATCGAGACAGTCCGCACATCTGCCTGTTTTGGCACACGGAGTGTCGCAGCCCAGCCTTACTGTGTTTGCAGGTGATGCGACGTTTCTCGTGCGGTCGATCCCCTCGTTAACATCCTTAACAACCTTGTTCATACCGGCAATGACAAATACTCGATCGGGTCCGTATATCAGGTACGAGACCCGATTTCCGCGTCCGTCGATATTAATCAGCTCTCCGTCAAGAGTGATGGCGTTCGTGCTCATAAGGAATACATCCGAATTGATCATCCTGGATTTGAGCTGCCGCATCTCTTCATCTGTCTTGGCGTCCTCGCGGACTATAAGTTCATGACCCTTCTCTTTGATCCTTTTCTTGATATCCGAATTGTCAAGTGTCATCGAACCGCCATAGCATACTGTTTTGCTTTCGGAGCCGAGAAGCTCAAGTACCTTTTCGGCCGCCTCATCCATCGTGTCGGCATAAAATCCTTCCATCTTGCGAAGTTTTAATTTACCGATGATGGACTGCGCCTGATTCCTGTAAAACTTCTTTTTGTTGCTGTCTGCCATAAGTCCTCCCTTTCTCCTGATGGTACATTGTTCCGGATTGTCTGTTCTCAGTTTATTCTTCCGATATACTCAGACACCGAGAACGGATTGCCGTCCCGGTCATTAAGAGCCACTATCCTCTCATTATTCTTTTCATAAACGACGGGGAATATCTCGTCACCGAGCATAGCCTGTTTTCTGTAATCAATACGGAGCGATGAGATATCCATGTCAGTTATCGATGACATTGCAAGCTTTACATACTGGCCGTTGTTCATATGATGGTTGCTGTCAAGGTGATGTATCTGTATCGTGATAGGATCCGGATGCACGATATTATAATCATCCCCATCCGGTACCAAAACCTTTCTCGGATTATAATCCATGTCGAGCTTTTCTTCGATAGTATAAGATTCCCTGATAAAATCCGGTGCCTTTACGGGCTTTACCGTTTCGGTGTCGATGATGGTCCACATTGAATTGGCCTTAACGATATATCTTCCTTCGGCGTCCTTCATATAGAAATTCCTCATTCCGAAACATCCCTTGAAGCTGTATGGAAAGGTCCCGACGGTAACGTTATCGCACAGGTACGGCAGAGTCTCGATCTGAAGTTCCCAGTAATTGACCACCCAGACAAGATGCAGCTTTTCAAGGACATAATATCCCGCTCCCGCATCTTCCGACTGAAAGGTAGAACAGTCCTGAAACACATCTATTAGCGATGTTACAGACAATCGTCTGTTCGTGTCACATTCCGAAAAACCTATCCGTTTTCCGTATTCGTACATTCTTTGTTCCTCTCCGTTTTTTATATCTGCCATCCTAAAGGATGATATAGCCGTCCCTGTATTCATTGATTATGTATGGATTGCTGTCTGCATAATCTTTGAATGCCTGCTCCCACGAATCCCTGCTCTTTTTTTTCAAAGCCGCGGTATCTTTAAGATGCGGTGCAGGACATGTCGGTGTGAGCGTGACCTTCAGGCCGCCATCCGGCATTCTCATATACCTCAGAGGCCAGGCCTTGCATTCAAACGGTTTGTCCTCGTTAGGAAGGGTACATCCTCCGTCAGGATCAAGAAAAGGACAAGGTGCCGCTTCTTCAGGATCATCCGTTTTATATTTATCACTCAGATCCGTAATTACCCAGCTGCCCGAAGGCGTGTCAAACTCCCTGTATCTGACAGGCTTGCCGTCAAATCCTGTCGGGTATTTGTCCTTAATGTATTTCTGATGCTTCGGAACTTCCCAAAGGCTCTTTCTTCTGAACACGCAGCAGAATCTGCATGATCTGCAGTCTTCTTTTTTTATAAAATCACTGATCATCATTCACCACACAATGGTATTTATCCATCAACAGATCGGGATTATATCCCATCTTGGCCCTTCGAAGCCCCTCAAGTCCGATGTCTTCCTCACGGTTGATCCACTTCGCACCAAGCTCGTTCATCAGGAAAGTGGCAAAGGAACGGTTGATATACGCAAACCCTCCGTCCCTTGCATATTCGCCGTAACTTTTCTCGACCAGTATCTCATAATATCCTTCGCTTATCGGCGCAGCGATCGACATTGCAACAGCTGTGCCTTCTTTTGTATAGACAACCGCACCGGTAAGTCCAAGATCATTCCAGATCCTGCAAGCCTCATATATCTCTTCTCTTTCGACAAATGCGGAATCGATACGCTCTTCCTGATCCTCGAACCACTTATCCTCTATAGCGACCATATCGCTGCAGGCTTTTGGGTCATATTCTCTTATAAAGACGATGCTGCAGTCGGGAAACAGTTTTGCAAACCGGTTGCTTCTGTTCTTTTTCTTATGATTTTCGCGCCCGGACAGGCTGCTTAAATGCTGCGCGGTATAAAGGTAATCCGTATTACATCTGTCCGTATGAAACTCTGTATGCGGATAGATCTCTTTGATCCGG
>JAFRIL010000136.1 GCA_017432845.1 Lachnospiraceae bacterium
ATTCTGATCCGGTCTGAGTCGTGTCAGTTTCCACAGCTTTTTCGCCGCACCCTGCGATAAGTACTGCCGAAATAACAAATACCGCTATTAAACCAAGTATGCTTTTATTCTTCATATTGTACCTTCCGTTCATATCGAAACAAAACATGTTATTATGATTATGATATCATATCAGATAAAAAAAACAAAGGTCGAGAGATGAAGATAGCGTAAATCAAATGTAGGAATCAATAAATCAGAGATGCACCAAGATCTGGTTAAGATCAAAATCACCTGTTTATTATATTCCATCACATCAGAAATGGAAACCTTCCGTCCGCTACGCTCCCGGAAGCTCTTCATTCTGGGACTATGCAACATGGTGGTTGCACAGTTATTCTTGCTTGGGCTTGGCTATGCTTTTAATCTGCCTGTGCTGGATTGTCAAGGCCGTAGCCGCGTTGCGGTGCTTCGCAGCCTTGACTATCCGGCGCGGCAGATTCATTATTAATCAAGCCCAAGCAAGGATAATCAGGCGCTTTGCGCCTCTATTCAAGAGCATCGGCGGAAGCCGATGTTTTCCTTTTTGCTATAATCCCCAGATCTGATTTTTTAGTGCTGCCTTCTTTTTGACCTGCGGATATGGGATCGAGTATATCGGAATGTCTGCCAGTGATCCCAGTTTTTTCCTGTTCTTCGCTTCAAAGCGAAGCATCTGATCTGCGCTATATATCACTTCTTCAGATCCTGCCGCAACCGGCAGTTCCTCTTTCTGATACCTTACCAGTTCAAGCATTGATCCGCCGTTCATCTTATAGACTCTAAGGCGGGCCATTTTATCCGCACCCACTCGGCACCATCCCAGTGGTCTTGAGCTCATCCTATCTGAGAACACATGACTTACATGCCCCTCTGCACTACAGTGGATCTTATCTTTTCGATTTTTCACTCCGTTCATTATCGCTGTCCAATGTGCCAGGATATAATTCTTGGAGACCTCAACAGCTTTCCTTTTGCTGTCACTGTCTGTCACATCGCGGATCAGATCAAAGACTTCTTCCGCTTTCCACTTGCGTTTCCCATTTATCGCTCTCCAGATCTCGCTCCGTGCATCCCCTTTTGAATCACCTAGATGGGAAGTTGCTGCAAGTATGTATTTATGCATGTGATACTTATCAAGGACAAACTTTGCTTTGCCGTGGGCTTTGGCTCCGGTTTCGATCCAGTCGGCTCCATCACCGTTCACATATATCCTTTCAAGAGCTTCCTCATCATAGGATTTCGAGATATACTCATAAACCTCGTCCCACAGTTTTTTGATTCCGTTTGCTCCGTCATATCCACCGCCGAAATACCTTACATTAACAAGCTCATGGCGGTCATTATCAGCGTTTACGTCTTCGTATACGTATACGAGCTTAGGCATATATGTATTGCTCTTGGAATCCTTTATATCACCTTTCCTGTTCAGGTACTGCAGTGATACATGATCCTCATCGGCATCTATGTATAATAGCGGAACTGATTTCTTTTCTTTCAGCGGTTTAACTTTGGGAAACTTGAGTGGATGAAGTTTTTCCATTACAGTTTCCTTACTTGCGACTACATTTTCATCAATGCTGACATTAATGCCGCCTTTTCGATAACTGCTATCGGCCGCCTCATCATATATCCTGGCTGTTGCGTCCTCCGTAAATCTCTGTCCCTTTTCAAAGCCAAGCAGAATGTCCAGCAGATAACATCTTTCACCGGTTTTTACATTCTTATAATACGTTCGATGATACCTTACATTTCCGAGCGATGTGGAGCGGGTTATCTCATCTCTCCTAATCACATACCATCCGGGTCTTAGGTCAGGATTATCATGAAGCAGGTCGTCATAAAACTCCCATTCCTCTGCAATGATATCTGTTCCCAGCCGGATCATCTCTTCAGTTACCCCTTTTACCATTTCGGCTACCTTGGTAAGATCATCTGCATATGAACAGAAGAGATTCTCTAATCTTTCTACCCCTTTTGACTGAAACTGTTGTATACTCTTAATCATGAAAGCACCCTCCTTTGGATTTAAGTCAGTCAACTCAATCCTAACACAAGGATCCGGTGCTTTCTCTATATTTTGTTTTCCTACAAAAACTTTACCCTAGCTTTGATTTTTTTGATTCTGGATTTTTTCTTTCAGTTCTTTCCTTTTGGACTTCTTTTCCCTTCTGCTTCTTCGTTCCTTGTTGTGTTTGTGGATGATCATATAGAAGGTGGGAAGGAGCAGCAGTGTAAGCACAGTTGATGCAACAAGGCCTCCGCATATGACAAGCGCCATACCCTGCATCAGTTCACCGTTTCTTCCAAGCCCGAGTGCCATCGGGACCATCGACAGTATCGTAGTAAGGGTCGTCATAAGAATGGGACGAAGCCTTGACCGGCCGGTCGCAATAAGGGCATCGGCGGTAGACATTCCACCGTCACGAAGCTGGTTGGTATAGTCGACAAATATGATACCGTTATTAACAACGATACCTATCAGCATCAGGAATCCCATGAGAGATACCATGGACAGCAGTCCTCTTGTTATAAGCAGCAAAAAGATCGATCCTATAAGTGAAAACGGGATACAGAACATTACCATTCCCGAATATCTCAGATTCTCGAACTCTATCGCCATTACCATGTATACGAGTATGATGGCTGTGGCGATCGCCTTTAATATGGATGCAAACTCGTCGTTCATCATCTCTGTTGACTGGTTCTCGGTCTTTTCCACCGTCCTTGGAGGAACATAATCGGCAAGAGCTTCTTCTATCGCTTTCGTAACATCCGCCTTCTCATCGGACCTTACCGTTGCCGTAATGGATGCGTAGTACCTTCCGTTCTGTCTGGTGATCTGTTGCGGCGAGTCTGTGTATACGACCGATGCCACATCTCTTAACGGAACATCGTTGCCTGTCGTATTTGTTACAAACATGTTTTCTACATCATTAACGGTCTCATATTCATCCTCCGGATATTCGACAGTGATCTGGTATGTCTTGTCATCTATCGAAACCTTCATCGCATCCGAACCGTTGATCGCGGTATTAAGTGATGAACCTATCATGGCGGGTGTCAGCCCGTTTGCCGCCGCATTGATAGGATCAATATCAACCTTTACCCTTGAAGCGGTATTACCCATTGATGATGACGAACTTATCACCCCGTCAACATTCATCACAATGGTATCGACTTCCAAAAGCGCTGCCTCAAGATCTTCCAGATTCGTTCCCTCAAAAGCAACCTCATAAGTATTACCGCCACCGAGTGACGTAATACCCATTGAAGAGGATGCTGCCACGGATATCTCGCAGTTGTCGGCATAGGCAGACAATTCTTCGGTAAATTCGTCAACTATCTGTGCGGTGGATTTCTTTACTCCGTCCGCTACATAGGCATTTACCGTACCCGTAGTAATACTTGCTCTTCCGGAATAATCATCTATGTACTCACTGTTTCTGACAAACTCTTCGATCTGTCTGACCTTTTCATCCACGGTATCGATATTCGTTCCGGGTCTGTAGGTTATGGTTATTTCTATCTGTCCTTCATCAGTATTGGGAAACAGCTGTGAGTTGACAAATTTAATGAGCACAACTGAAACGATAAAGATCACGATCGCCAGGATCGCGGTCAGTGCCTTATGGTTCAGGAACTTCCCCAGAGCTTTTGTATAGCCCGAGGAGAGCTTATCAAGGAAACGGTTTACAGCG
>JAFRIL010000137.1 GCA_017432845.1 Lachnospiraceae bacterium
AGAACGGTTATGACCGTATTGACACCGAAGAGCGCCTTTCGACAGAGAAATACTGCCGGGAGTATATGGCATTTCTCAATGAAGCGCGCACGGAGAGAGAAGCGGTGGAGTACGCCATCAGTGCGGCACTTCCGCGTTCATAAGCTACCGTTATGGTGCCGATAAGGCCCTTTGTGTCAGGCGTGATGCCTTCAAGGTTAACAAACACTTTCCTGATCTTACCGCATTTGACGCTCTTCGAATGATCGCAGATTACGATCCTGTCGTCATCCGCTGACAATTCGTACTTTATCTTTCCTTCGGAGCCGGTGGACAGTTCAAACCACTCATCCACTCTGCTTCCTGCCGGATAGTGCAATATAAGCGGCTCTTTGCTGCCATCCGGGACCGATATGCACTGTCCGCTGCCGGGTATCATAACAATAAGATCCGGTGTCTTTGAAGGTATCACGGTATGTACAACGGGATTTTTGACCGGAACCGGAAGCTTCATCTTCTTCCACTTGCCGTCGATGACCTCATGAAGTTTGGCGATTAGTTTTCTGTCAAGCTTTACGCTGTCATATATACGCTGCGCAAAATAGTTTGCAGCGGTCGAGCCTGCATCCGCAAGGGCGTGATTTTGGCCCGTAAGGGCCCACATCCTGACCATATTCAGGCTGCATATTGCCGGGATATATACAAGTCCGAAAAATGCTTCGCTGTCCCCGCTTTTCTTGTCACGCATGCTGCAGGCCATATCTATCATTGCATCGCATTGTGCAATGAGCGCCTCCCTTTGCGCATAGGACAGCTCCTCATATGTCCTGTTGCCGAGTTCTAATATCGGGAAGATTTCGGTTATCGCGGTATATCCGAGAAGTATGTAAGAGATATCCTCATGCTCTTCGGAAGATCTTTCCGGAAAAGTATTCTTTACAAATTCCGCGGTAAAGAGCTGCGCACTGTCCTCACCGGGCGATCTCCATCGGCCGGAATCGTAAGCAACGGACAAAAAATAGGCAAGGTTATACTCATAGGCGAATACCGTATGGGCATTCAGTACCATCTCATGGACTTCTCCCTGCTCCAAATATTTATAAACAGCCTCCGACTGTTTCGGAAGATATGATGGCTCAAAGATCCGTTCGCAACTGTTTATCACCGTCACACCGTATTCTTTGGCAGGTGCGGCACATGCACATTCTTTACATACAAGTGTATTTCCCTTCAGCCGCAGAAGAAGCTCTATATATTTTTCAAAGTTATCTGAAAGTGCCTGCGCATCATCATCTACCGAAAAACCCCTTCGGGTTGCCGAAGGAGCCTTGGCAACAAGGGAGGATATCGGATCGAGCGTCAGTTTTTCAAGGTGCTTCGGAGCAATGTCCATCCAGTCGGCAAGAGCCGGGATCCCTATCATTTCCGAAAGCCTGTACAGCCCGTATATCGTCCCGAGAGTATCGGATCCGGCGATAACGATGGCGGACTCAAACGAAAAAGAATCAAGCTTAAGACCGTCAATGACCTTTATCATGTAGGCCTCGCGCTCTCCCGCTATCGAGAAAAGATCGATATAAGATGTTGTGGCAAGTTTGTCGAGGATCGCACTGTTCCCCACGGTGCCGAAGAATACCGGGTATTCGAAGAACTCCGCGGTATCGCGGAAATTGGCATATTCAACACCAATCGGGCGGGCACCGAACACCTTGCCGATGTCTTCCCTTATCTGTCCCGCTATCCGGCATACGCCCGATAATGCGCATTCCTCGTATATGAATACGATCTGATTGTTCCTGATGAGTTTATCCGAAAATGTAAATCCCATGACACGCCCTCTTTATGATTTGCACATTGTAGATATTATAACATATAATACTTGGCATAGGGGCCAAACAGAAAAGGAGAGACTTATGAAAAAAACAATCATAGCGTTAATGATCACCGCGGCATTTCTTGCCGGATGCAGTTCGGATAAAAGTGTATCCGCAACCGCCGATCCGGCGCAGGCAGAGACCGAGATAAAAGCAGAACCGAAAGCGGAGACGGAAACGGAAACAGAAAAGATAAGCGTTGTCTCTGAGATCTCCGGTACCGCGGAAGATGCTGAAGCACCCGCAGTTGAGGAAACATCCGGGGTGGAGGAAACGTCCGAGGCCGGGGAAACGCCCGAGGTCGAGGAAATGGCTGCGGAAGTTGCCGAAACACCTGCAGCAGAGATATCAAAAACGGAAGTAAGCTCGGAAAAGACAGTCTCAAAGCCAAAAGCTATCGTGTGGCTCGGCGACTCACTGACACAGGGGTCACTCGGCGACAAGGACGATAATCTTGCCAACGCTCCGTATGTCAGGCTGCAGAAAAAGGTGGACGTGCCGGTAGAAGGATACGGATTCTACGGATACAATACGCATGACATATTCTGGGTATATACCGATGAGACACAGCTGGCTCAGCAGATAGACCCGGCAAAAGTGTACATATTCTGGGTTGGTTCATGCGACTGGGCTCCCTCGGAAGGACCCAATGCAAACACCGCACCGGTCATCAAACAGATCGATGACTTCCTCGCTCATAACGGCGGCGTGAAGAACTATATCGTGATTGGAACAACATCACGTCACAGGCTTGGCGACCTGTATATCCCGATCAACAATGATCTTAAAGCGCACTATGGCATCCACTACATGGACTGCATCGACATAATAAACAAGTTCGGCTACAGCGAAGACAGAACACACCTGTCGCAGGCATCCTACGACTCGATCGCAGACGCCGTCTACGACAAGCTCAAAGCCCTCGGATACATCTGAAACCTGAGCAATCAGTAATCAAAGTAATCAAGGAGTACAGCAAAGTGATTCCGATAAAACCCTGTGAAGGGGTCTGCGCTTATTTAGCGGAAGCATCTTTGATGTAGACACAAAAGAAGAAGACTTACATGTTTGTAACAAAAAGCCTTAGAGGACGTCGTTACTTGACGAGGTTTTATCAAGTCTAGTAACGCAACGTCCGTAGAAGGAGCGAAAGCGCCTTTTTGTACAAATCATGTAAGTCTTCTTCGTTATAGTATGATTTTAACCGTACTCAGTTCGTATAGTTATCGAAATACCCCTGCACGAGCACGACCGGTGTACCCTTGTCGCCCGATCCCGATGTCAGGTCGCACAGCGATCCGATCAGATCGGTAAGCTGCCTGGGTGTCGTTCCCTCGCTGACCATCTTGCCCACAAGGTTCGAATCCTTTTCCTTGATGCTCTTCGAGATAGCTTCACGAAGTTCTTCTCCCGAAAGCTTTGCAAAATCATTATCGGCAAGATATTTGATCTTGACCTCGTTCGGTGTTCCGATAAGCCCCTTTGTAAATGCGGGGGATACAACCGGATCCGCGAGTTCCCATATCTTACCCTTGGGATCCTTGAACGCGCCGTCTCCGTATACCATAACTTCAACGTGCTTTCCGGTTCTTTCCAGGATGACCTTCTGAACTCCTTCAACAAGATCCTGGCAGTCTCTCGGGAACAGCTTGACCTGTCCTTCCGTAGCCTTGTTAGATCCGAGCAGTCCGTACTTCTCGTTATAACCGCTTCCGTCTACCGGAGCGTTCATTATCTCGTCAAGTCCGAACACCTTCTCGGCGCCCGCTGCCTTAAGGATCCTCTTGGTCCTGGCTCTTGTATGTATGTCGCAGTTGATGACGTTCTTCGTGTAGTCGAGTATAGCCTTCGGCTGGTTCGCGAATATGATCTCAACGTCGCAGCCTTCTTCCCGGATTATGTCGCTGTAATACTCTACATAATCAACGCCGGTAAACTCATGCTTCGTGTATCCGAACACCTCACGGTATCTCTCAAGGCTCAGCACATCGCTGTAGGGATTGATTCCGGCCTCGTCAACCTTGTCGATGGAAACGAGCTCATTACCGACCTCATCTGAAGGATATGAAAGCTGGAGAACGATCTTCTTGCAGCCCATTGCTATACCCTTTAAGCAGATCGCAAAACGGTTTCTTGACAGGATCGGGAACATAACACCGACCGTGTCTCCGCCAAGCTTGGTCCTGACATCTTTTGCGATATCATCTACCGTGCAGTAATTACCCTGGCTTCTTGCAACGATGGATTCCGTCATGGAGATGACATCTCTGTCGTGAAGCTCGAATCCTTCGATCTGTGCCGCTTCTATAACGCTGTCTGTAACTATCTGTATAAGGTCGTCGCCTTCCCGGATGATAGGACAACGGATACCTCTTGATACGGTTCCTACTCTTCTTTCTGCCATGTTAAAACCTCCGTTTGTATTCAGGCATTCATCTGAGCTGCGACTTCTGCTGCGAAGTCTTCGTTCTTCTTCTCCATTCCTTCGCCGACTTCAAAACGTACGAACTTATCGATCACAAGATCCTTGTCTACAGATTCAAGATACTTGGCAACCGACTGCTTACCGTCTTCCGCCCTTACGTATACCTGGTCAAGAAGACAGAACTCTTTCATCTCCTTGTTGATACGTCCCATTACCATGCCTTCCTTAACCTTGTCGGGCTTAGCGGCTTCCTTGGGATCGTTCTCGATCTGAGCCATGATGATCTCTTTTTCCTTGGCAAGGAAATCCTGATCGACATCCTTCTGGGATATGAACTTGGGTGAAAGTGCAGCTACCTGCATCGCGATGTTCTGAAGAGCTTCCTTTACGGCATCGGTAACATTTGCACACTTTGCGGAAACAAGAACACCGATCCTTCCGCCGCCGTGCAGATAAGAAACAACGCAGTCACCTTCAACTCTTATGAATCTTCTGACTGAAAGCTTCTCACCGATCTTTGCGGTCTTTTCGACAACAACTTCGCGAAGTCCGTCCTTGTCAAGAAGAGTCTCAACATCTTCTCCGTCAGCGCCGCCGGCAAGTCCCGTTACAAGGGCTGTATCGGCAACAGACTGTACGAACTCCTGAAATACTTCGTTCTTTGCGACAAAGTCTGTCTCGGAATTGACCTCGACAACGACTGCTTTCTTATTCTCAGCCATAGCTACACGGCATATACCTTCTGCCGCGATACGGCTTGCTTTCTTTTCGGCCTTGGCCGCACCTGATTTTCTTAAGAATTCAACAGCGGCATCCATGTCACCGTTTGTCTCACCAAGTGCCTTCTTACAGTCCATCATGCCGGCACCGGTCATCTCTCTTAACTCTTTAACCATTGCTGCTGTTATATCTGCCATTTGTTATTCCTCCTGTAGATCTTCGTATAAAACGGATAATTATGCTTCAGCCTGCTGTGCTGCCTCATCCTGTGATGCATCTGCAGCGTCAACATCTTCTGCGCTCTGCTCGGCTGTCTCGCCCTGCTTTGCCTCGATAACGGCATCAGCCATCTTGGACACGATGAGCTTAACGGCTCTTATCGCATCGTCGTTTCCGGGGATGACGTAATCAAGCTCTTCGGGATCACAGTTCGTATCGGCGATACCGATAAGAGTGATGCCGAGTGACTGTGCTTCCTTAACGCATATATGCTCTTTCTTGGGATCTACAACGAATATAGCATCGGGGATCTTCTTCATATCCTTGATACCGCCGAGGTTCTTCTCAAGCTTATCCCACTCTTTGCGAAGACCGATGACTTCCTTCTTGGGAAGAACATCGAATGTGCCGTCCTGGCTCATCCTCTCGATATCCTTAAGTCTCCTGATACGTGACTGGATGGTCTTGAAGTTTGTAAGCATACCTCCGAGCCATCTCTCGTTGACGTAGAACATTCCGCAACGCTCTGCCTCTTGTTGTACGGCATCCTGAGCCTGCTTCTTGGTTCCTACGAAAAGAATTGTTCCACCGTTTGACACGATCTCAGATACGGCATTATACGCATCGTCGACCATTCCCACAGACTTCTGGAGATCGATGATATAGATACCATTCCTCTCCATGTAGATGTACGGAGCCATCTTAGGGTTCCATCTTCTTGTCTGGTGTCCGAAATGAACACCTGCCTCAAGCAGCTGTTTCATGGAAATTACGCTCATATTCAATTACCTCCTGGTTTTTGGCTTCCTCATGCATCCTCTGTCACGCCGGCCCGCGAGCATCAGGCACCCGGTGTGCATCCGCATGAGTGTTTATTTGCAACTTCTAGAATTTACCACAAGTTATGGCACTTTGCAATACAAAAATCACGTCTCGTCGCCCTTATCGGCTGTCCGCGTGATGGTAAGCTGTACAACACGGCGCTCTTCCGCCTCCGAGACAACGATGTGAAAGTCCTCATAGTCAAACGCATCGCCTTCCTTCGGGAAGTCCTCCATGAACTCGATCGCCCATCCGCCTGCGGTCTGAGACTCGTACTCCCAGTCATCCTCATCTATACCGAGCCTTTCGAGAAAATCACCTATCGGCATGTCGCCGTCCACGATGAGCTCTCCCGTCTCGGATTCTATGACCTCTTCTTCGATCTCATCATTATCGTCCCATATGTCACCGACTATCTCTTCTAGAACGTCCTCCATCGTAACGATACCGAGCGTCCCCGAATACTCATCGGTAACTATGGCAAGATGCTGTCTTGCATCCTTTAATACATCAAGAACGTGGGGGAGCTTTGCTGTCTTGTAAACGTAACAGGGCTCGTTCATCAAGGACTCTATGTCCACCTTTTCTCCCGATGCCATTGCCTTAAGGAACGGATTAAGGTGCATAACACCTATTATGTTGTCTATGCTGTCGCGGTATACCGGAAAACGGCTCTTACGGGACTTGGAGATCTGCTTCATTATCTTCGAGACCGGATCTTCTATATCGATCGCCTCGATATCAACCCTTGCAGTCATGACATCGGACGCTGACACGTCCGAAAAATCGATCGCCGCGGCAACTATCTCCGAGCGGTCGCTGTCGATGACACCCTCATCCTCTGCGGTCTCGATTATGGCCTGAAGTTCATCGGTCTTCTCATCTTCCTCATCGGCCTCTTTTTTTCCGAAAGGTTTTGACAAAAGAGCTGTTATCTTTACGACGATATAGTTTACGGGCCATAACAGGCAGTACAGCAGCATGATAAAGCCTGACATGCCCTGTGAGAGCGAGTTGGCGTGCTTCTTACTGATTATCTTCGGTATCGTCTCCCCGAATATGATAACAAGCACAGTAACCGCTGCCGTGATAACCCATGCCAGATCGTCCGTTCCGGTGAGCAATATTATGTAAACCGTAGATAGTGACGATGCCGCGATGTTAACAAGATTATTGGACAGAAGAATAGTCGACAATGTGTTGTCATACTCGTCGGCAAGCTTTAATACCCTTGCGGCCTTTTTATTGCCGTCTTCGGCCTCATTCTCCATCCTCACCCTGTTGCACGAACTTATCGCCATCTCGGCCGCGGAGAACACTCCCGAGAGTATGATGCATAAGATTATCCCGGTCCCGGTGATGATAAGAGCGCTCATGATCCTGCCTCCTTCTCATCGGGCCCTGTCTCCTCGGATACGGGCTTAGTAACTATCTTGGCCTTAAGTACCCTGTTGTGATCGACTTCTTCGACCCTTATCTTAAGATTGTTGTATTCGAACGAATCTCCCTTCTTCGGGATAACGCCCATCTTCTCACATATAAAATCACCCAGCAGCAGGTTTTTGAA
>JAFRIL010000138.1 GCA_017432845.1 Lachnospiraceae bacterium
CCGAGTTTTGCGTACGCCGTGTTCGGGAAAGGAAATCCGTAATAAAACGTTGCGAACAGTTCCCACAAAATGAACGGAGACAGTCCCGCAAATCCGAGTCCCACGGCTTTGCCGAAAGATGTTTCCCTTTTTAACAGGAACACATATAATGCCATCGGTGCGAATATGAGCACCGCATCCATTCTGGTCCCGGCAATGAGCGCAGTAAGGACTGCGATACTAAACATGTTCTTTGCATCATAATGTTCATGTTCAAAATAGATGCATAAGAACAACGTGCCGAGAAAGAAGAGCATGCTGTTTTCGAGTCCCGATGTCGTATAGCTGACAAAACTCTTCGAGCCGATAAGGATCAGAAGTGCAAATGCGATCTGAAGCTTCGTTCTGCAAAACCTCCAGATGACCATTCTGCAGGCCGCTGCGGAAAAGATGATATTGATAAGGAGTGAGACAAAGAACATATCCCTTATCACAAAATATCCCGCCGCAACAACAAGCGTGAAAAACGGGCACGTCGATGCCGTCGCCCTTTGTCCGATATTATAAACAAAACCGTTTCCGTCAACGAGATTCTTCGCCATGATGTAGGCGTGATAACTGTCATCGCTCTGCCATGCCAGAAGCGTTATGACCGCTATAAAGATCAGAAGTGCAATTACTCTGTATCTGTTTAATTCTTCAACAAAATACTCTTTTATTCTGTTCATCTATCCACCACAATTTGCTGTAAGGACAATCCCCTACACCACGAGCTCCTTCGCAAGATCCATGGCCCGTTTTATAACCACATCCGAATTATAATGCATCCACTCTCCCCAGCGGCCGAGTCCGATGATATCTTTTGACGACGTATATTCAAGATATCTCTTCATTATCGCGGGCTTGCCTGCCGTATTGAGAGGATATGCAAAATCATTTATGAAGTACGCCGACTGCGCTTTATCCGCTCTGTCAGTGTCAAATCTCGTAAGGTTCGTTTCCGTCCAGTATCCGTTCGATCCCGGACAGAAATTATGACGCACCAGTATCCTGTGATAGGAAAGCTTCGGATCCGGATAATATATCCAGTGAGCTTTTGTATCAAGTCTTTCCGGAACGTATTCCGTTACGATCGAACTGTACTTAAGCTCATCAAGTCCAGCGGCCAGTTCTTCGGGAAGACCGGTATGGCGCATGACCGACACGGGCGGTATCGTAACTATTATCCTGTCGGCATGGTATGCGTCGTTAACCGTCTTCTTATCGTAATCGATACTTTCTACTCTTTCGTTATAACGAATACGGTCACCAAGAGCATCCGCCATCCTTAAGAACGCTTCTCCATATCCGTATTTCTTCGGATAATAGAACCTGGCATGGCCGGGCTGTGTTCCGTATGGTCTGTGATTTGCACATGAAAGCTTTGTCTCCTCATATGAGACATTCGGAAGCTTCTCAAGCCAGTATGTACCCAGACTGTCCAGATCCTCACCGAACATTTTCCTGTTATACGGAAGCATGTAATCCTCGGCGATCGCACTTCCGAGCTTCCACTCGATCCAGTCCGTAAACTTTTCCGGCTTCGGAAGACCGGTATTGCATCCGGCTGACCCTATCGCATCAAGATAACGTTTCTGTCTGTCTTCGGGAAGCTGCCAGATATTTGCTTCTATGGGGCTTCCGATCATATCCCCGTACAGATCGATCCGGGAATCTCTTTCATACAGATCCCATTCATCTTCGGGAAGATAGGAAAAGACAAACTCCGTGACCGCCGGATCCTTTACATCAAGGAAATGTCCGCCGCCCGTATCAAAAGGGCTCTTGTCCACATCCGTGCTCCTGCACAGTCCTCCTGCCGTCTTGTCCCGTTCCAGAACGAGAAAATCCTTCTCGCCCGAGCGAAGCAGCATATTAGCAAATGTCAGGCCTGAAGGGCCCGCACCCAGTATCAGATATTTCATAGTCTTTCTATTATACCATACTTATCTTTATGCTTAAACGGCGGATAGTTGGCACATCAGCGTCTCGATAACCGAGACTGCCTTTTCCATCCTCTCGACGGTAATACACTCAAAAGGTCCGTGAAAATTGAATCCTCCGGTCCCGAGGTTGGGGCAGGGCAGGCCCATAAAGGAAAGCCTGGCACCGTCGGTACCGCCTCTTATCGGCATCTCCTCCGGTTCCATTCCTGCTGATCTTATCGCATTTTTTGCCGATTCGATAAGATGCATGTGCGGTCTGATCATCTCGATCATATTGTAGTAGCTGTCGGTCACTGTAAGGACTGCAGTATCTTTGCCGTACTTTTTATTGATGGAAGTGACCGCATCATCTATCATCTTTTTCATGTTCTCAAACTTTTCCCGGTCATGGTCACGGATGATATATGAAAGCTTTGCATGATCAACACTTCCTTCGATATCCGTAAGGTGGAAAAATCCTTCCCTTCCGGACGTATGCTCGGGCCTCATTTTTTCGGGAAGAAGACCGTGCAGTTCATGGGCAACATTTACGGCGTTGACCATAACATCTTTTGCCGTTCCCGGATGAACGGATACTCCGCAAATCTCCACTTTGGCTGATGCCGCATTAAAGTTTTCGTACTCGATGATGTGTACATCTGAGCCGTCAACAGTATAGGCGTAATCGGCTCCGAATCTTTTGACATCAAAACTGTCTGCACCTTCGCCGATCTCTTCATCGGGAGTAAAGGCAACCGCGATCTTACCGTGAGGCCTTCCGTCTTTTATGACGTTATTAAGAGCGGTCATGATCTCGCTGATCCCCGCCTTGTCATCCGCTCCGAGAAGTGTCGTTCCGTCGGACGTGATCAATGTCTCGCCCTTCAATCCGGACAGAAAGGGAAAATCAGCTGCTTTCATGACTGCTCCCGAAGGATAAACAACATCTTTTCCGTCATAGTTCCTGTGAATGACAGCCTTTACATTCTGTCCCGAAAATGCAGGAGATGTATCCATGTGCGAAATAAAGCCCAGGACCGGAAGATCCTCACAGCCGGGCGTTGCGGGAAGACATGAATAGACATAGCATTTCTCGTCAACTTCAGCTTCAAGTCCCATGTCGGACAGTTCACAAACCAACATCTTTGCAAGATCGAACTGGCCGCAAAAGCTCGGGTGGGTGCCGCTTGTTTCATCTGAACGGGTGTTGATCTTTATGTAATTTAAGAATCTTTCGTATGCTTTCATATTATATTTCGTGGGTCCCTCCTTACTACATATCCCAAGGTCGCTCGCCCATCTGTTTTCTCCTTCGGAGAACGGGGCTCGCGGTGTAGTAAGGAATCCTCCCACTTTCGTGGGTCCCTCCTTACTACATATCCCATCGGTTCGGGTGGTCGAGAGGAAGGAGTTCGATCCCGTATCCTTTCATGCCGGGGAAATCCTTAACCATCTGCTCCTCATCGTATATTCTGTCTTCATAATCCTCTTGGTAGTCCTCGTCATATTCTTTGTCATACTCTTCTTCAAAACCGGTGTCATAGTCTTCATCATAGTAACCTTTGTCAGCCGATCCGGATGCATCGGCACTTCTCTTCTGAAGTTCCTTATAGATCGGCTGCATATACATATCCCTGGGAGTCAGTTCCCCGTCCGGATTTCTTCGCCTTCTGTTCTCACTGCGCTTCCTGTAGTTATATCTCTTGTTCTCGCTTCGTTTTTTGTAGCGCTTTCTCTTCTTCATCCTGGCGCGTCTGGCACTGTTTATGAACCTCATGATCAGGGTGATCACAAGGATAATAAAGAAAAGCGTTCCTACTATCATGAACAGTTTCCTGACTACATCCGAAACGGTAACGAATACCGTTTTGTGATCTGGCCTGTAGCTTACGGGCTGTTCATCGGAAGTGTCGGTAATGATGTTGGCAAATTCAAATCTGGACCTGTCTCCCGTAGCATAATCAAGCGTTGTTCCGCCGACTCTGTTTTCACCGACGAAATAATCAAGCCGTGCGACCGCACCTTCTGCTCCGGGATCATAATCAACCTTTACCGTCGCCTCATTAAAATCCATACCCTTGGGGATAACAATACTGCCGTCACGGTTAAGGGTCAGTATGTCCCGGGAGCTGCCCATGATATCAAGCTTGGTATGGAAGAAACTTGCGGAGCGGATATTATATCGCGTCTCGTTATCCGCTATGTTCTTTTTTTCAAAACTCGCAAATCCGTAGTCAAGAAGATCCGCTGTATCGGTAAACTGGTAAGGACTTTCATCCTTCATGACCACGCATACAAGTTTCATGCCGTCACGTTGTGCACAGGTAACAAGAGTCTGTCTCGCATCATTCGTGTATCCTGTCTTGCCGCCGATGATCCCGTCGTATGCATATTTTCTGCCCTGGATCATCTTGTGGTGATTTTCCTGCGGACGCTCTTCCGCTGTAAGATTTGTTGAAGGAATAACGTATTTTTCCGTACCCGAGATCATACACAAAGTCTCGTTTGCAAAAAAAGCCCGGGC
>JAFRIL010000139.1 GCA_017432845.1 Lachnospiraceae bacterium
CGGATTGCTCTATGAAACTCTTTGTCACTAATGCCATCCGGTGTATCAAGCCATAGTCCTTGTCGAAACAATTCAACTGCTTTTCTTTTAAGGTCATAACTGTAACGCATAAAAATACCCTCCTTACTGGTTGTCCAGCAAAGAGGGTACATATCAATCAATAGAAACTTGGTAGCAGTGGTTTTTCTTTTGTTGATTTCTGCTTAACTTAATGGCATTGCCCCGAAGGGCAGCCTATATATAATTCGGCGGAAATAAGCCCACCGGGGAGGGATATCTCGTACGAAGTGCGAGATGCCACCCGGCGAGGGCGGAAAGTTGCCGCCACGATATTATGATAACACACAGCACTTACCTAACGGTAGGTGCTTTTTTCATCCGTAATAATATGATCAATGTGGAAAGAACCGTTATGCGTACAGCTAGACGATACAAAAACAAAGGCTATGAATAAGATCAGAATTGCCTTATATATTTGCCCGAGGTCAGAGCCGCGGTCAAATCCCCGCAAATGGCGTAAATACAGGGTTTTCCAATAGGAGTCCTTTTTCTGCACTATCATTTGTACGTATTTATCAGTAACCGTCAAAACACGGGAAATGCAGATAAATACGTACTTTTTTTATCCCACACATCGTTCGTCTGTGTTCGAACATATGTATCAAAATACGTCAATTTTGGGGTCGGTGGTAGTCAAAATGGTAGTCAATTTATGTATTAAAGACCGATGATGATCTAATCGATTTTTGTTATAATCTGCAGTGATATTATTTTACAGTTTTATAGACAAGGGGGAAAAAAATAAATGACATTGGCCGTATTGGAAGGAATCGTAATGTGCTTTGTACTTCTGATCATTTGCGTAGTAGGAATTGCAAATGGACCGGTTGGAATGGTTTTCTTTTATGAAAAAGAAGTACAGGATAAGGTAGTAGAACTGGGACTTACAACAAGGAAAACAATAAATAAGAGAAAACTGATCACATTTGCTGCTCTCATGATACCACAGTTTCTCCTGGTACCTATGATGGTCTATTTTGTGAATGACGCATCGGATTTTAAGACAGCTGCTATTCAGATGACAGTGATCTATCTTATGTCAGGACTATTCGACAGATTGTTTATTGACTGGTATTGGGTCGGAAAAACAAAGTCATGGATCATCCCCGGAACAGAGGATATGATGCCGTACATCTACGGAAAAACGCTGATCGGCAAGTGGGTGTTTACAGTTATTGGATTTCCGGTTTTGGCAGTACTCATTGCATGGGTGGCTTCAAGGATTTAATTCCAGTAGGATAATAAACTAAGACAAAATCGGAGTTTACAGGTGGAATATGCATGAAATAGAGAATGACTGTTTTTATGATTTTGTAAAGCAATATGATCCGCACCCCCGACTAAAGTGCAGACAGAAGCATAGTCGGTATTGAAGGAAATCAGATTTGAAAGGAATTGGCCGGCTTTGTACGATAAATGGATCAGGTTGATTAATTAAACCCCGTCTCAGTTTGCGGACAGTTTCATATACGGTTCTCCCATCAGAACGTGTTTGTATCCGTCGCCCGTCTCTTTTTCGGGACATAACAGCTCTGCCTTCACATCTGCCTGGAATACCATTACGATATCGCTTCCGCCGAACAGGAAGTACCCCATGGGATCACCCTTTTTTACCTCGGCGCCTGCTACGACAGCATCTTCCCAGTTACAGGAGCAGATCTGCGACATGCCTATAGGAAGGACGGCGACCAGACCGTATTCGTGTGTATCAACTATCACGCAATCACGGGTTTCTATCATCTGCCATCCGGGAATGGCGTCTTCCAATATGTACCTTTCAAGTTCCGGATCCCAGACAGTGATCCCGCCTGCCGCGTTCGTCCCCTTGATCTTGCGTACCTCTTTGATCGTACCGCTTACGGGGAAATGATAACGATGATAATCGTTTACATCCAGAAATGTATGCGTCAGTGTTCCGTTACGGAAGGCATCCGCGTATTCGGAGTCCGGACCGATCAGCTGACTGATCGATGTGAAGTTGGCGGATTTGATATTCACTCCTTCTTTCTGAACCAGGTCTCCGTTTTCATCGATATCCCAAATGCCCTGAGGAGCGGAATCGGCAGGAGCAACCACCTCGCTGTCGGCGACAGGTCTTACGGACGGGTCGGAGAGTCTTCGTGAAAACCATTCGTTGAACGTCGTCCACACATTGGAGTCCGCATACCAGCCGTACTGCATGTTCATTGAGGGGTCGTTCTTTATCTTTTCATAATACTCATCATTCCAGCTGTCCGGCGTCGACAGAAAAGCACCCCAATCATCGGAATACTCGCGAAGCCATTCGGCGATGGGTTCATGATATTGAAGCGTCGGATAATAATATCCTTTTCCTTCCAGCTCCTCAAGCGGTTGATCAAAGAGGAACCAGATATAATCAATGCTCTGATCGATATGATCATAGAGTGCGGGCTGCTCTATATCCGTCAGCACATTCCACGGCATGCATGTTGTTGCCCAATCCATAAAATCATAAAGATCCTCGACATTGTTTACCGGATTATAGTTAATATCATCATTTATCTCATGCGATTTTTTGATGGACTTTTCCATAAGTGCCATAAGCTCCGGATCCTCATCAAGGAGCTTTTTTAAGGAAAGCGCACACTCGCTGTGCTCCTTCTTAGTTGGAGCGGTACTGTTGTTTGTTCCGGACTTACCGGAAATATTTATATTTATGTCGCAGGCGCTAAGGCTTAATACCAGCAGAAGGCTTACCAGACATACGGTCAGATGTTTGTTTCGTGTAATTATTTTCATAGATATTCTCCTTCGAAATATAAATACAAGACTATTATATTTTAACTGATATAGAGAGATTTTGGAATGGTACTGACCTGACAGGAGAGATTTTTGATCCGGATAATGATGACCTGATACATAAAGGTGTTGTGATAATGGGTGAGAACGATTATATTTGTAATAACCCCAAACCCAATGTTATGCTGCAATATATCGGTAAATGGCAGGAGGAGATAATATGAACAGAATAAGAAGATTTACGATGATGCTGATCGCGGCGGGCATGCTGGTAAGCCTTGCGGGATGTGCTTCGGTGACTATGAGTATGCCGGAGGAAAGATTAGCCGAGGCTGAGGCGGATGTTGAAAAAACTGAGACAGAGGCGGCCGATGATACGGTTGATGCCGGTAAGAAGGCGGAACTTGAATACTGGACCGAGGACTCAGTTGCGGCTGCATCGATAAGAGATTATGTGGCAAGAGTGACCGATGAAGACTCCGATGCGTTTATTCCCATAGAGGACAGGCTTGCTGTATTTGATATGGACGGAACGCTGATCGGAGAACTGTATCCGTCATATTTCGAATATATGATGTTCATTCACAGGGCGTTGCATGATGATACTTATACCGCACCCCAATTCATGACGGATTTTGCAACAGAGCTTGAGGCAGATGTTTATTCCGGAAAACAACCTGATAATCCCGAAAGAAGGCATGCGAAATTTGCAGGACTGGCGTATGTGGGAATGACACCGGATGAACTCATGGATTATACACGCGAATATATGAAAACACCGGCTGACGGATTTACGAATCTGACAAAGGGCGATGCATTCTACTGGCCGATGGTCTCACTTGTCAAGTATCTTGAAGCAAATGATTTTACAGTGTATATCGTCAGCGGATCGGACAGGACAGTGGCGCGTGCGCTTGTTAAGGATAAGCTCGGCATCCCCGAGAACAGAGTGATAGGTATGACCTATGATTATATCGCATCGGGCCAGAACATGACGGACGGCCTTGATTACGTATATACAAAGGATGACAAGGTGATCCTGGGAGGAAACCTTGTGATCAAGACGGTCAAGATGAATAAGGTCACAAAGATCGCAGAGGAGATCGGAAAGGTCCCGGTATTGTCATTCGGAAATACGGCGGGAGACCAGTCCATGGCTCAATACACCGTAAACAATGACAAGTACGAAACAAAAGCTTTCATGCTTATGTGCGATGATCTTGAAAGAGAGCACGGCAACATGGACAAGGCAAATGCCATGAAGAAAATGTGTGAGGAATGCGGGTTCGAGCCTGTATCCATGCGGGATGATTTTGCGACCATATACGGTGATGATGTAAAAGTGACAGATTACGAAGAACTTGAAGTAGAGAAGTGAAAGGCATGTTATGAAAAAGATTCTGATTATTGTGACGGCTGTATTGGCGGCAGGTATCCTGACAGGATGTGCTGCAACATCCAAACCGGATCAGGTGAATGAACCGGATGACAAAGGAGAGATCATGATCGTCGGCAAAGACATTAATGAAGAGGACATCAGTGAGTTCTACTACACTATAGAGAACATCAACTATGATGCATATTATCTCAGATATGAGTTTTATATCGAAGACGGTAAGCATATGTTCTTTTTTGAGGAACGTAAACGTCCGGATGATTACGGCCCGACAACCGAGGAAGATACGGTCGCGAAGTGCGAATTCGAGCTTTCGGATAAAGAGTGGTCGAGGTTTTACGAGACAATATCAGACGGAGAAGTAACTGCAAGAGATGACGATCCGGAAACCGGAGACGAAGGTCCGTGGACGTACCTTTATTGGTCCGGGGATGAGGGAGATTGTCAGCAATACTCATTCAAGTCCGAGAAAAACAGAGCGGCATTTGAAAAGCTTTGCGAGAGGCTTGTAAAAAAGAGCGGCGAAACAGCGGATGATGAGTCTTCGAAAAGTCCGAACAAAAAGAGCAAAAGTACAGATAAGAAAACAGATAAGAAGACGTGGAAGCCCATGGATAGTACGGATGAGCCCGAACCGGAGCCTGAGGATGACCGGTATATTTTCCCGGACAGCGACGAAAGGCTTCTTACCGAAGATGATCTGGAGGGTATGTCAAACGAAGAGCTTCGGAGAGGGCGCAACGAGATAGCTGCGCGTCACGGCAGAAGATTTACAGATGGATCATTGCAGGAATACTTTGATTCACAGTCGTGGTATGAAGGTACTATTGACGCTGATGATTTTAACAAAGAGGTAAGGCTGTCGGATATCGAGCAGAAGAATATGGAATTCATCAAGAAACATGAGAAATAGGATTTCGTTTATCATTGCACTTATCGCTGCAACATTGCTTTTGGGATGCGGATCGGGTGAGAGTGCGGACAACAGTTTGGGGACGGCAGAGCCGGTTAGTGCGCCTGTTGCGATCCCCGTGATAAAGGTAGAAAGTGTGCCGCAGGAAGAGCCTGCGTCTTCCCTAATACAGGAGCCTGAGGTGACACAGGAGAGCGAGGAGGAGGCGGCAGAGGAGCCGGATCAGAAATACCCGCCCGGATACAGCGAGGATGTGGAATTTGACCCGTCATGGGAATATGCGGACTATACCGTTATCAATTCCGGTTCGGCAAAACTGTATCGTGCGAGCGATAACAGAAATGACGTGATCATCGGTGTCAATGCCGGACATGGAACAAAAGGCGGAGAGAGTAAAAAGACGTACTGTCATCCGGATAAGACTCCGAAAGTCACCGGAGGAACTACCCAGGCAGGAGCCGTAAAGGCACCGGCAGTCTCAGGGGGCATGAGATTTGCAGACGGTACAACAGAAGCTGCCGTAACCCTTCGCATGGCAGAGCTCTTAAGAGACGAACTTCTTGCAGATGGATTTGACGTATTGCTCGTAAGAGATGAAGCCGATGAGCAGTTTGATAACATAGCCAGAACCGTTATCTGTAACAATGTTGCGGACTGTATGATATCTCTTCACTGGGACGGCGACGGACTTACATATGACAAAGGATGCTTTTATGTAAGTGTGCCGGATCCGATCAAGGATATGGAGCCGGTCGCAACTTACTGGCAGCAACATGACAGACTCGGGCAGGCCCTCATCGACGGTCTGGCACAGAGCGGATACAAGATAAACGGCAACGGGCATATGGCGATAGATCTGACCCAGATGTCATACAGTACCGTTCCTTCCGTTGATATCGAACTCGGAAATGCGGCATCGCCCCATGATGATGCAACGCTTGCCGGGATGGCATCGGCCATGGTCCCGGGGATCCGTGAAGTGTTTGGCTTAGGCGGCCGGTGACAACCGGGCTTTTATATGAATACAGTGTTAAGGAGTGATGATGGAACACAGGGAAACTATGACAACATACGGTTTGGTGCTGTTAAAGTATACATCCGTAAAAATCTGCAATGCCTTGTCCATGTTCTTATTTCACCTCAAATTGTGCAAAAGTGTCACCGAAGCTGAGCCGGTATGTTCCCGTAGGCAGTTTGCCTCCGGTAAGATCAATGATCAGCCGGTTATCCTCTGTATCTATATGATCCGAAAGCTCTGACAGAACACCTTCCGATACGAGAGAGCCCTCGCCTGTATCGGATCTTGTAAGCCGGTATGGGGTATCCGCAAAGCCGGCGGGAAGATCGGAATCAAATTCTATGGTAAGAATGCCATCGTTGTAATCTGCCTCTGCTACGGCAAGTCCCTTTCCGGCTGTAAGCATCTGAGCTTCATCCCCCCTTGCAGTCTTGTATGCATTATCCTCCTCGGGTGCGGACTTGCCGGCAGTCTCAGCCTCGGCCACGGCAGCATCTTCAGAGGCCTCTTCAGCTTCTTCCGTGGCGACAGAAGGCGCTTCGGCTATGGGCTCGAAGTTATCGGCAGCGGGCGCTTCGGCAGCGGCAGCAGGCGATTCGGCTTCGGCAGGTGCTTCGGCTGCGGCTTCATCGGCTGCAGCAGGAGCAGCGGATTCGGACATCGCAGAAGTAGAAGCGTTATGTGTAACACGAAGTACCGCAGGCAGTGCGACGGCAACGATCAGTATGATGGCTGCAACTGACGGAAGTACGATCTTTACGAACTTACCGGCGCGACGCCTGGATGTTATGTCAACCACCTTGCCGGCAGGTTTTTGTTCTTCCGAACCGGTCGCAATGTCGCCGGGATGCAGTTCATACGCCGCTTCATCTATATATTTTTCATCTATCCCCGTAAGGGCGGTAAATATATCGTTTGCGTTCACAGTTCGTATCCCTCCTTTTCGAGGAATTCCTTAAGCTTTCCCCGTTGTCTGAAGAGAAGTGATTTTACACCCGATTCGGACATGCCGTAGGCACTTGCTATGTCTGACAGGGGATCGGCGTAGAAGTAGCGCCGTACGAATACCTTTCTCGATGAAGGCTCAAGGCCGGCAAGAAAGTCGTTTATGTGAGAGGTAAGGATCGACAGGTCGACCTGATCCTCGGTAAGAGAAGAGGAGGCTACCTCGGACAGTTCGTCAAGCGCCACAGGTACTTCGCCTTCTCCGCGCTTTTTCGAGTGGTTCTTCCTGTAAAGGTCCAGTGCATGATTGCGGCATATGGCTGCAAGAAACGGGGCAAGAAGCCGGGGACGCTCCTGGGGCATACTGTTCCATGCCGACATGTACGTATCGTTTACGCATTCTTCGGAATCCTCACGGTTGGCCACGATGTTCATGGCAACCTTACGGCAGTAGCTGCCGTATCTGATATTCGTCTGCGTTATCGCGTCTTCGCTTCTTGCCCAGTAAAGGTCAACGATCTGACTATCCTGCATTCACACTTTTACAGCTGGTTTACAAGCTGTACAAACTCCTCTTTGTATTCGTCATCAAGTTCAAGCTTTGACAGCTGCCCTGACACATCCTTAAGATCGAGACGGCCCGTGTAGTCGCTGTCGTTTAAGATCATGCCAAGTTCTGCAACATATGCTGCAAAAAGTGTATCACAATTCGGGCGGGTAGTGTAGCATTCTTTGCTTATCGGGAAAGCAAGCAGCTGCGATCTGTCGTCTTCGGGCTCTTTGTATCTTACGGATACGGTCATCCATTCATCCGTGCCGTTGCCGTATTCGGTAAGGTCAGCCTTCTGGTACTTAAGTTTTTGTCCCTCATCGCGGACATCCTCCTCATCGTTAAGCTTTATCTCATACATAACGGTTACCTCGTGGCCGCTTCCGATCTCTCCGCCGTCTTTTGTATCGTCGTCAAAATCCCTTGCTGCCATCTGTCTGTTCTCATAACCGATCTGGCGGTATTCCGACACGTACTTCGGGTTGAACTCGATCTGGAACTTTGCGTCCTTTGCAACCGTAAAGAGTGTTGAGTCAAATTCGTCGATAAGTACTTTCTTCGCCTCGGACAGGCAGTCGATGTAAGAGTAGTTACCGTTTCCTTTGTCGGCAAGAGTCTCAAGAGTACGTTCGTTGTAGTTTCCTGTACCGAAGCCGAGCACAGAGAGAAATACTCCGTTTTCCTTTTTGTCCGTGATCAGTTCTTCGAGCTCCTCCTCGGATGTGACTCCGACATTAAGGTCACCGTCGGTAGCCATGATGACTCTGTTGTTGCCGCCTTCTATAAAGTATTTTTCCGCGAGCTTGTATGCCGTGATTATACCGTCACCGCCGTTTGTCCCGCCTGATGCCGAAAGGGAGTTGATCGCCCTCTTGATCTTTGTATGGTCATTTCCGGGAACGCCGGCAATGACAACGTC
>JAFRIL010000140.1 GCA_017432845.1 Lachnospiraceae bacterium
CGCCCTGCTACGCAAGCGCGTCCATTTTTTCCGCCAGTTCCGGTCTGGTGATCTGTTTTCCCTGCAAGTCCAGCAGCACCACATAGGAATGTTCCGGAATCACAGCCAGCAGCCGCCGGGTTTCTTTTTCCAATACCTGCTCCCGTTCTGCTTCCGAAGGTTCCTGCGGCATTTTTTCTTCGTTAATACCGATAATCTCCAGTTTACAGAAGGGCTGCAGCCGTTTTACATATTCATCCATGGCTGCCGTCAGATATTTTTCTTTAAGTTTGCCTACGCAGGCAATGGTAATCTTCATAGGTATTCACCGTTAAATTTTTTGAACCATCAATCAAATTCGTGTGCCGGCAATGACGCAGACATTGTAACTTTTGTTGCAAATAATTAACAACCTGACTGATGTTGAAAAAAGCCGCCCAGGTATGGGCGGCTCTTCGACGCGTTTTGGTGGAAGCGTTGTTGCGGATGAAGTCGGGCTTCCCGTTACCAGCACGAAACTTATACTCCCATGCGGAGCCAGTGGAAGATACTGTTAGATATTATTCAGAGGAGGAAAAAATATGTCTACCACTTCACTTGTCATGATCATGATAGCGATTGCGATATATCTGCTTATTATGATCTTCATCGGAGCGTCCTTCATGAAGAAGAACAACAATTCGGAGGATTACTTCCTCGGGGGACGTTCACTTAACGGATTTGTGGCGGCACTTTCCGCCGGTGCATCCGACATGAGCGGATGGATGCTCATGGGTCTTCCCGGCAGCATCTACGCTCTTGGTACCGGCCAGGTATGGATCGGTATAGGCCTGATGCTCGGAACGATTGCAAACTGGCTGTTCATAGCCGGACCGCTCCGTAAGTACACGATCAAGGCCAACAATTCCCTGACACTTCCCGAATTCTTTGTTAACCGTTACAGGGACGAAAAGAAGGTACTGCTTGGGATATCATCATCGGTCATCATCATCTTCTTCGTGGTATATACCGCATCGGCATTTGCGGCCGGAGGAAAGCTCTTCAATTCGGTATTCGGAATGGATTATCATCTGGCACTTATCATCGGTGCTACCGTTATCCTGATATATACTTTCATGGGCGGATTCCTGGCGGTATGCACGACTGACTTCATTCAGGGTCTTCTGATGCTGACAGCAGTCATCTTTGTTCCGCTTATCGCACTGGTCAATATGGGAGCCGGAAACTTTAGTGCAAACCTTGTATCAACCGGAGTCGATCCCGCATCATTCCTGGATCCTTTCCAGGAGGGCGGCACAAAGATATCTGCGGTATCGATCCTGTCATCGTTTGCATGGGGACTTGGTTATTTTGGTATGCCTCATATACTGGTAAGGTTCATGGCCATCAAGGACAAGAATGAGCTGAAGAAGTCCAAGTCGATCGCTATCATCTGGGTTGTACTCGGTCTTGCGTTCGCTTGCTTTATCGGAGTACTCGGTAGAGCATACCTTGCAACAAAACTCGGAGTTATGGAAGATTCCGAGAAGGTGTTCATAGAGATGATCAAGAAGGTGTTCACCGAGGATTCAAACGTCGCCCTTCTTGCCGGACTGTTCATAGCAGCGATCCTTGCGGCGATAATGTCAACGGCTGATTCACAGCTTCTGGTTGCATCTTCCGCCGTGTCAGAGGATCTGTACAAGGGTATCATAAGGAAGGATGCATCGGAGACGAAAGTACTAACAGTCGGACGTATCGCAACCATAGCGGTTGCGCTTATCGCACTCCTTATTGCCTGGAATCCCGACAGCTCGGTCATGAAGCTTGTCAGTGATGCATGGGCCGGATTCGGTGCGGCATTCGGACCGCTTGTTCTGTGCTCGCTCTTCTGGAGACGCACAAACTTTGCCGGGGCAGTTGCCGGTATAGTATCGGGTGCGCTTACCGTTATCATATGGGATTACATTCCGCTTGTTGCCAACCAGACACCAGGAGATGCAACCGGTCTGTACTCACTCCTTCCCGGGTTCATAATAAGCCTGCTTGTCATTGTGATCGTATCACTTATAACGAAGGCGCCTTCGGAAGAGATCGTCAAAGAGTTCGACGAAGTAAAGGCCGAATAATACAGTTAATGATACAATATATTGGGGTCCGCCGGCGGCGGGCCCCATTGTACTTAAAAAAATACAATCTTACCCCGTATTTATCGCAAATCCGTAAAAAAAGTTCTTGAAATTCCCAAAACGCTGTTATATACTCGACATTGCTGTGGCATTGATAGCGAAGAAACCGAAGTTACTTAAGGTGTGCATAGCACAGCAGATAATTCGGCGGAGCGAATGTCAAGTTATAAAACTGGCGACAAGTCTGTAGCATCGATAGTCCTTAATCATAAGGAAACGACGTGTGAAGTCCCGGTACCTGCGGGATATTTTCTTTGGAAGGTCAGGACACACACGGGAGAGTGTACAGTCACCGCTTGTTTCACTTATCACCATTAAAGTGCGAAAAGGAGGCGACTTTTTTTATGGCAACACAGGTTATGAGAATCACATTGAAGGCATATGATCATGTCCTCATTGATGACGCAGCAAAGAAGATTATTGAGACCGTCAGAAAGAACGGATCCGAAGTATCAGGCCCGGTACCCCTTCCTACCAAGAAGGAAGTAGTTACGATCATCCGTGCCGTACATAAGTATAAGGACAGCCGTGAGCAGTTCGAGCAGAGAACTCACAAGCGTCTCATTGATATCTTAACACCTACCCAGAAAACGGTAGATTCCCTGTCAAGGCTGGAAATGCCCGCAGGTGTTTATATCGACATCAAGATGAAGACAAAGTAAACCCGTAATTTACGAACCCTCTTATATATAGGAGGGGTCCAATGAAGAAAAGGAGAACGACAATGAAGAAAGCTATTTTGGCAACAAAAGTCGGAATGACACAGATCTTCAACGAAGACGGCGTGCTCGTTCCGGTGACCGTGCTTGAGGCAGGCCCCTGCGTGGTCACACAGGTTAAGACGGAAGAAAACGATGGCTACAAGGCAGTTCAGGTAGGTTTCGTTGACAAGAAGGACCGCATCGTCAACAAGGATGCAAAGGGAAAGAAAGAGATCGTTCACAGGAACGGCGTTAACAAGCCCCTTAAAGGTCACTTCGATAAGGCGGGCGTAACATCGAAGAGATTCGTAAGAGAGTTCCGTTTCGATAACAGTGAAGAGTACCAGGTAGCCCAGGAGATCAAGGCAGATATATTCGAGGTAGGCGACAAGATCGATGCTTCGGCGATCTCAAAGGGTAAAGGTTTCCAGGGTACGATCAAGCGTCTCGGCCAGCACAGAGGACCTATGAAGCACGGTTCCAAGTTCCACCGTCATCAGGGTTCAAACGGTGCATGTTCCTCACCTTCAAGGGTGTTCAAGGGAAAAGGCATGCCCGGTCAGATGGGTGGCGTTAAGGTTACGGTTCAGAACCTCGAAGTCGTACGCGTAGATGCGGACAAGAACCTGCTGCTCGTAAAGGGAGCGGTTCCCGGACCTAAGAAAGCACTCATTACCGTAAAAGAAAGCGTAAAGGTCGGGGGTTGAACCGGGACCTTAAGAAAGGAGGAACATACAGATGGCTAACGTATCTGTTTACAATATGGAAGGCAAAGAAGTCGGCAAGATCGATCTTAACGATGCCGTATTCGGAGTCGAAGTCAACGAACATCTTGTTCATATGGCAGTTGTCCAGCAGCTTGCCAACAACCGTCAGGGCACACAGAAAGCCAAGACCCGCGGCGAAGTAAGAGGAGGCGGCAGAAAGCCCTGGAGACAGAAGGGTACCGGTCATGCAAGACAGGGATCCACAAGATCTCCTCAGTGGAAGGGTGGCGGAATGGTATTCGCTCCCGTACCGAGAGATTACTCATTCAAGCTTAACAAGAAGGAAAAGAGAGCCGCATTAAAGAGCGCTCTTTCATCAAGAGTTTTAGAGGACAAGTTCCTCGTACTCGACGAGATCAAGTTCGACGAGATCAAGACCAAGAAGTTCTCCGAGATGCTCGAGAACCTTAAGGTTTCAAAGGCAGTCGTGGTACTGGCTGATGATGATCAGAATGTGGTACTTTCCGCAAGGAACATCCCCGGAGTGATCACAGCTTCGATCAACACGATCAACACCTACGACATAATGAAGTATGGGGCGGTCATCGCTACAAAGGATGCCGTTGCAAAGATCGAGGAGGTGTACGCATAATGGCAGCGATTAACTACTATGACGTGATCCTTAAGCCCGTCGTTACTGAGAAGAGTATGGCAGGCATGGGAGAGAAGAGATACACATTCTACGTACATCCCGAAGCAAACAAGACAATGATCAAGGAAGCTGTCGAGAAGATGTTTGAAGGCACGAAAGTAAGGTCGGTAAACACAATGAACCTTGACGGCAAGAAGAAGAGACGCGGAATGGTGTTCGGAAGAACAGCAAAGTCCAAGAAAGCGATCGTAACGCTCACCGAGGACAGTAAGGATATTGAGCTCTTCACCGGACTTTGATAGACAGCCCGGAAATATAGGTCCAAGAGACCTGACAAGTAAAAGACAGTAAAGGAGATAAAATCATGGGAATCAAAAAGTATAACCCATATACACCGTCCAGAAGACAGATGACATGCTCTGATTTTGCGGAGATCACAAAGAATGAGCCCGAAAAGTCACTTGTTACTTCACTTAAGAAGAATGCCGGACGTAATAACCAGGGCAAGATCACGGTAAGACACCGTGGCGGCGGAAACAGAAGAAAATACAGGATCATCGATTTCAAGCGTCAGAAGGACGGAATACCTGCAACGGTCATCGGTATCGAATATGATCCTAACAGAACAGCCAACATCGCACTTATCTGCTACGCAGACGGCGAGAAGGCATACATCCTCGCTCCCGAGGGACTCACGGACGGAATGAAGGTCATGAACGGACCCGAAGCCGAGATAAGAGTAGGAAACTGCCTGCCTCTTTCCGAGATCCCCGTAGGTACCATGGTACACAACATCGAGCTTTATCCCGGCAAGGGCGGACAGCTTGTAAGGAGCGCCGGAAACGGAGCACAGCTCATGGCTAAGGAAGGAAAGTACGCAACACTTCGTCTTCCTTCGGGTGAGATGAGAATGGTTCCCATCATTGCGAGAGCATCGATCGGTGTTATCGGAAACGGTGACCACAACCTTATAAATATCGGTAAGGCCGGACGTAAGCGTCACATGGGTATCAGACCTACGGTCCGCGGTTCGGTCATGAACCCTAACGACCATCCTCACGGCGGTGGTGAAGGCAAGACAAGCATCGGACGTCCCGGTCCCTGCACACCTTGGGGTAAACCGGCACTCGGTCTTAAGACGAGAAAGAAGAACCTTCGTTCCAATAAGATGATCGTAAGACGCCGCGATGGCAGCACCATTAAGTAAGAGGAGGAAGTAAAAATGGCTAGATCATTAAAGAAAGGCCCGTTCGCTGATGAGAGTCTTCTGAAGAAAGTAGATGCGATGAACGAGTCAAACAATAAACAGGTTATCAAGACATGGTCACGTCGTTCCACGATCTTCCCTTCATTCGTAGGACATACGATCGCGGTTCATGACGGAAGAAAGCATGTGCCTGTATATATCACTGAAGACATGGTAGGACATAAGCTCGGCGAGTTCGTAAGCACCCGTACATACAGGGGCCACGGCAAGGACGAGAAGAAGTCCAAGGTAAAATAAGAAAGGTTAGTTTGAAAGGAGGTACATCCAAATGGCAAAAGGACATAGATCCCAGATCAAAAGAGAAAGAAATGCGAACAAGGATACCAGACCGTCGGCTAAACTGTCTTATGCAAGAGTATCTGTTCAGAAAGCATGTTTCGTACTGGATGCCATCAGGGGCAAAGATGTAACAACTGCTCTCGGTATCCTGACATACAACCCCAGATATGCATCATCACTCGTAAAGAAACTTCTTGAGTCGGCGATCGCAAATGCGGAGAACAACAATGGAATGAACCGCGACAATCTCTACATCGCGGAGTGTTACGCAAACAAGGGCCCGACAATGAAGAGAGTTCAGCCCAGGGCACAGGGTCGTGCGTATCGTATAGAGAAGCGTATGAGCCATATAACAGTTGTGCTTGACGAGAAGTAAGGAGGAAGTTTATGGGACAGAAAGTTAATCCCCACGGATTGAGAGTCGGTGTTATCAAAGACTGGGACAGCAGATGGTATGCCGAGAAGGATTTCGCTGATCTTCTCGTTGAGGATCACAAGATCAGGGAATTTCTTAAGAAGAAGTTATACAGCGCAGGTATCTCAAAGATCGAGATCGAACGCGCTTCCGACCGTGTAAAGGTCATCATATTCACCGCAAAGCCCGGTGTGATAATCGGTAAGGGCGGAGCTGATATCGAAAAGCTTAAGGTCGATCTTGCAAAGCTTACGGACAAGAAGCTTGTAGTAGATATCAAGGAAGTAAAGAGACCCGACCGCGAGGCACAGCTTGTTGCCGAGAATATCGCACAGCAGCTTGAGAACCGTGTATCGTTCAGACGTGCCATGAAGTCCACGATGGGCAGGACATTAAAGGCAGGAGCGCTCGGTATCAAGACCGCGGTAAGCGGAAGACTCGGCGGTGCGGATATCGCCCGTACAGAGTTCTACAGTGAGGGTACCATCCCTCTTCAGACGCTTCGTGCAGATATCGATTACGGATTTGCTGAAGCAGACACCACATACGGAAAGCTTGGCGTTAAAGTTTGGATATACAAAGGCGAAGTTCTTCCCCAGAAATCAAAAGAAGGGAGTGAGCAGTAATGTTAATGCCGAAGAGAGTAAAGCATCGTAAGCAGTTTCGCGGATCGATGAGAGGTAAGGCACTTAGAGGAAACGTTATATCCTACGGCGAGTTCGGTCTGGTGGCCGCAGAGCCGTGCTGGATCACATCAAACCAGATAGAGGCAGCCCGTATCGCAATGACGCGTTACATCAAGCGTGGCGGTAAGGTATGGATCAAGATCTTCCCCGACAAGCCCGTTACGGCTAAGCCCGCTGAAACCCGAATGGGTTCCGGTAAAGGAGCGGTTGATTACTGGGTAGCAGTAGTAAAGCCCGGACGCGTTATGTTCGAGATAGCCGGGGTTTCCGAGGAAGTGGCAAGAGAGGCCTTAAGACTTGCAATGCATAAGCTTCCCTGCAAGTGCAAGATCGCTGCAAAGGCAGACCTGGAAGGCGGTGTGGCAGAATGAAGAACAGTAAATTTATAGAAGATCTGAAAGCTAAGTCTGTAAACGAACTTTCCGAAGATCTCGTTGCAGCAAAGAAAGAGCTTTTTAACTTAAGATTCCAGAACGCAACCAATCAGCTTGACAATACGGCTAGGATCAGGGACGTGCGCAGAAACATCGCCCGCATCCAGACTGTTATGACTGAGAAGTCTAAGGCGTAAGAGGAGGATCAGACGATGGCAGAGAGAAATTTAAGAAGAACACGTACCGGCAAGGTTGTCAGCAACAAGATGGACAAGACGGTTGTTGTGGCAGTAGTAAACCATGTTAAGCATCCTCTTTACAAGAAGATCGTGAAGAGAACTTACAAGCTGAAGGCGCATGACGAGAATAACGAATGCAACATCGGCGATACGGTTAAGGTAATGGAAACAAGGCGTCTCTCCAAGGACAAGAGATGGAGACTCGTTGAGATCGTAGAAAAGGCGAAGTAATGTACGGATCCTGCGAAGCTGGATCAGTACGTAGGCCACGACCTCTGCGAAGCAGAATTCAAATGTCGTGGCTCACCCGTAACAAATGGTAGAGACTGTAATTGGAGGAAAAAATGATACAGCAGGAAAGCAGACTGAAGGTTGCTGATAACACCGGCGCAAAAGAGATCCTGTGTATCCGCGTGGTTGGTGGATCCACAAGAAGATATGCAAACATCGGTGACACGATCGTAGCAACTGTCAAAGACGCAACACCCGGCGGTGTTGTAAAAAAAGGTGAAGTAGTCAGGGCTGTTGTTGTTCGTACGGTAAAGGGCGCACGTCGTAAGGACGGTTCCTATATCAGGTTTGACGAGAACGCAGCAGTGATCATAAAAGAAGACAATACACCGAGAGGAACACGTATTTTCGGGCCCGTAGCAAGAGAGCTCCGTGAGAAGCAGTTCATGAAGATCGTATCCCTCGCTCCGGAAGTATTATAGGAGGTGCGCAAGATGTCAATGGAAAAGATCAAAAAAGATGACACCGTAAAGGTCATCGCAGGTAAAGATGTAGGCGCAGAGGGAAAGGTTCTTTCCGTGGACAAGAAGTCGGGCAGACTCATTGTTGAAGGCGTGAACATCGTCAAGAAGCATACAAAGCCCTCCATGGCTAATCAGAACGGCGGCATCATCGAGCAGGAAGCTCCCATCGATGCATCAAACGTTATGTATGTTCACAAAGGCAAACCCACCAGGATAGGCTTTAAGGTTGAAGGCGATAAGAAAGTCCGCATTGCCAAGTCGACCGGTGAAGTGATCGATTAAGGAGGGACAGAAGTTGAGTAGATATAAAGATTTATACAATGATCAGATAATGAATGCGATGACCAAGAAGTTCGGTTACAAGAACGTCATGGAAGTCCCCAAGATCAACAAGATCGTGTTGAACATGGGTGTCGGAGAGGCCAAGGAAAACGCAAAGATCCTTGAGTCGGCAGTCGGAGATCTTGAGACTATCACAGGCCAGAAGGCAGTGATCACAAGAGCCAAGAATTCCGTCGCGAACTTCAAGATAAGAGAAGGAATGGCCATCGGAGCAAAGGTTACGCTTCGCGGCGAGAAGATGTACGAGTTCCTTGACCGTCTTGTAAACCTGGCTCTTCCCCGAGTACGTGACTTCAGAGGAGTCAATCCCAACGCATTTGACGGAAGAGGTAACTATGCTCTCGGTATCAAAGAGCAGCTTATCTTCCCCGAGATCGAATATGATAAGGTCGACAAGGTAAGAGGTATGGACGTTATCATCGTAACGACAGCAAAGACGGATGAAGAGGCAAGAGAACTCCTCACACAGTTCGGAATGCCGTTCGCAAAAGCAGCAGTTTAAGTAGGTAGGACAAGGAGGAAATCATTTCATGGCTAAAACGTCAATGAAGGTTAAACAGCAGCGCAAGCCCAAATTCTCCACGAGAGAATACACCCGCTGCAGGATCTGCGGTCGTCCCCATGCATACCTGAGAAAGTACGGTATATGCAGGATATGCTTCCGCGAACTGGCATATAAAGGGCAGATACCCGGTGTGAAGAAAGCATCTTGGTAAGGAGGTAATATAAATGACAATGAGTGATCCCATTGCGGATATGCTGACACGTATACGTAATGCAAATACCGCAAAGCACGATATGGTGGATGTTCCTTCATCAAGGATGAAACTGGCTATCGCCCAGATACTTCTGAATGAAGGTTATATCAAAAAATATGACGTGATCGAAGAAGGCTCTTTCAAGACCATCAGGATCACCCTCAAGTACGGTGAGGATAAGGACGAAAAGATCATCACCGGTCTTAAGAGGATCTCAAAGCCGGGACTTAGAGTATACGCCGGCAAGGATGAGCTTCCCAAGGTCTTAGGCGGACTCGGAATAGCTATCATCTCTACAAACAACGGTGTGCTCACCGATAAGGAAGCACGCAAAGCAGGCGTGGGCGGAGAAGTTCTCGCGTTTGTATGGTAAAGATATAAGTTTGATTATGATCAGGAGGTACGGGCATGTCACGAATAGGAAAAATGCCAATCGCAATACCTGCGGGTGTAACCGTTGATGTTGCAGAAAATAATAAAGTGACTGTTAAAGGTCCCAAAGGAACACTTGAAAGGGTTATGTCGAATGAGATGGCCATCAAGGTTGAAGACGGACAGATCACGATAGAACGTCCCAACGACCTTAAGAGGAGCAAATCTCTTCACGGTCTGACAAGAACTCTTCTTAACAACATGGTCATAGGTGTTACCGATGGGTACGAGAAGAAGCTTGAAGTAAACGGTGTCGGTTACAGAGCGCAGAAACAGGGTAAGAAGCTTACACTCAACCTCGGATATTCACATCCCGTTGAGATGGAAGATCCCGAAGGTGTCGAGACTGTAGTCGAAGGTACAAACATCATTTTTGTACGCGGCATCGATAAAGAGAAGATCGGACAGTACGCTGCCGAGATCAGAGACAAGAGAAGACCCGAACCCTACAAGGGCAAAGGTATCAAATACGCTGACGAACACATCAGACGCAAAGTCGGTAAGACCGGTAAGTAACGCTAAGGAGGAAGAAAAAGAATGGTTAGCAAGAAATCAAGAGCGGAAGTCCGCATCAAAAAGCATAGCAGAATGCGTAACCGTTTCTCGGGAACAGCCGAAAGGCCCCGCCTCAGCGTGTTTCGCAGCAATAATCATATGTATGCGCAGATCATCGATGATACTGCCGGCAACACGATAGTATCCGCATCGACGCTCGAAAAGGACGTTAAGAGTGAGATCGAGAAGACGAACAATGTTGACGCAGCAGCATACTTAGGAACCGTTATCGCAAAGCGTGCCCTTGATAAAGGCATCAAGACGGTAGTCTTTGACAGAGGCGGCTTTATATATCAGGGCAAGGTTGCGGCGCTCGCCGAAGCAGCCAGAGAAGCCGGCTTGGAATTCTAGGAGGTAAAGACACATGAAACGTCAGATAATCGATCCCAGCACTTTGGAATTAAACGATAAGGTTGTTACGATCAAGCGTGTAACAAAGGTTGTTAAAGGTGGACGTAACATGCGCTTTACCGCACTTGTTGTAGTAGGTGACGAGAACGGCCATGTAGGCGCAGGCCTTGGAAAGGCAGCCGAGATTCCCGAAGCTATCCGCAAGGGAAAAGAAGATGCCATGAAGAACCTTATCGAAGTTCCCATGGATGAAAATAAGAGTATCACACATGATTTTATCGGCAAGTTCGGTGGAGCACACGTTCTCATAAAGAGAGCTCCCGAAGGTACCGGTGTTATCGCAGGCGGTCCTGCCCGTAACGTATGTGAGATGGCAGGTATCAAGAATATCCGTACCAAGTCATTGGGCTCCAATAACAAGCAGAACGTCGTACTTGCAGTTATCGACGCACTCCGTCAGCTCAAGACTCCCGAGGAAGTAGCAAGACTTCGCGGAAAATCAGTAGAAGAGATAACGGGCTAAGGAGGTAACAAAATGGCTGATAAGAGAATAAAAGTCACATTGGTTAAATCACCTATCGGAGCCATTCCGAAGCACAAAGCGACCGTTGCGGCCCTCGGGCTCAAGAAGCTCGGAAGCACAAAAGAGCTTCCCGATAACGAGGCGATCCGTGGGATGTGCCAGGCGGTACGTCATTTGGTCAAGGTTGAAGAGGCATAATACAGAAGGAGGCAAACGATGGAATTATCCAATTTACAGCCTGCCGAAGGCTCAAAGCACAGCGATAATTTTAGAAGAGGCCGTGGGCACGGTTCCGGAAACGGCAAGACAGCCGGTAAGGGACATAAGGGACAGAAAGCCCGTTCAGGTGCACCCAGGATCGGTTTCGAAGGCGGCCAGATGCCGTTATACAGAAGAATCCCGAAGAGAGGGTTCAAGAACAGGAACACCAAGGATATCGTTTCGATCAACATGTCCAAGCTTGAAGTATTCGAGGACGGTGCAACTGTAACGATAGATGCCATGAAAGAGATCGGCATCATCAAGAATCCCAAAGATGGTGTTAAGATACTTGGTTACGGAGAACTTACCAAGAAGCTTACGGTCAAGGCCAATGCATTTTCGGCAACCGCAAAGGAAAAGATTGAGAGTCTTGGTGGAAAAGCAGAGGTGATCTAATGCTGGAAACGGTAAAAAATGCCTTTAAGATC
>JAFRIL010000141.1 GCA_017432845.1 Lachnospiraceae bacterium
AAAGGCGAAAGATTCGAATATGAGACAGTAATGCTTGTTGATGCTATACATGAAGGAACCGATATTGTAGAGGTTCCGATCAAGACTGTATATATCGACAATAACAGCGAGACTCACTTTAATCCCATAAAAGATTCCGCAAAGATATACGGCGTGATACTCGGAACGTTCTTCCGGTACATGCTTTCATCACTTTCATCATTTCTCGTGGATTACGGGTTATTCTGCGCCCTGATATTCATACTCGGAACATCAAAAGATTCACAAAGCCGCTCTGTGTGGATCGCAACAGTCGTTGCAAGGATATGTTCGTCGATATTTAACTACACTGTCAACAAAAAGGTCGTATTTAAGAGCAATCGAGGCTCTTCCACCATCATCATGTACTTCACGCTCTGTATATGTCAGATGGCTGCAAGCGCCGCGCTTGTATCTCTTATTGGAGCAACGGGATTTCCGGTCCAGATCGCCAAGATCATAGTCGACAGCATCCTGTTCCTGGTAAGCTTTCGCATCCAGAAGACTCTTATCTTCACCAGGAAAACCAAATAAGCGGGCACTACTCAAACAAATCATCCAGGATCAGATTCCTTGAAACATGCTCGGTATGCGCTGTCCCCGCAATCTCATCAGCTGTGATCATAACAAGTTTCAGCGCATTCTTTGTTCCCGTCTCTTTACGGAACAGGTCCATTTTCCTCAGCAATGATTCTTCATATTTCGCGTCAATGGAAAAAGCGGAGTCCGTATACTTTTCCTCACAGATATCCGTAATCCCATCGTCCCGTTCTATTACCATATCTATCTGGGCACCGTTCTTCTTTTTTGAACTTTGCCATGCATACTCGTTTGTTCTGACCCCCGATATACCCAGCGCTTTCTTGATCTCCGGGATATGATACATACAAAGAACTTCAAACGCATGTCCCCTCCAGTTCATGAATTTACCCGGTTCATTCTTATAATTCTCAAACTTCCTGACCTGCTCGCGCGAATTCTCTCCCAGAAAATAGTAGTAAAACAGCAGGAACGGATCTACCAGTCTCAATCTGAGCGGACGGCCCGGGGAGTAGTTGTCCTTACTTTCGTGAACATATCCACATTTTACAAGATCATCGACCGCCCTCGTAAATGTTCCCTGTGGAATACCAAGTTTTGCGCGGCATTCAGATTTAAGCATGCCATACATAGTTTCCGAAAGACATTTCATGATATCGTCGTACACCGGCGATTTTTTCAAAGTTGCTTCAAGAAGCTTCTTTGATTCATGCCTTAGCAACGCATGCTCATCAAACAAAAGCGTATTAATGTTCCATGACAGGCTTTCGCTCGGATTAAGAAGATCCAGAAAATAAGGCAATCCCCCAAATACCATCTGACATTCCGTTATCTGCCTGCGTGACCATCCAAATTCGCGATCCTGCATAAACATTTCTGTTTCCCTAAGAGAAAACGGTTTAAGAAAGATCTGGCAGGTAACTCTGTCATAAAGGCTTCCCGTATTCTCCAGAACATTTCCGATTATCCAGGATGTCGCGCTTCCACATATAATGAAAAGGTAATCACCACCGGCCGTTCCGCATCGGTTCCAGAACTCTCCAAACGCCATGAGAAAATCAGATCTTGCAGTTACAAACCAGGGGAATTCATCGAAAAACACGATCTTCTTCCCGTGTGTGGACATTTTGATATCATCCCTTGCCAGCAGTCTCTCCAGTCGGGAAAAAGCCTCAAACCAGTCTCTGGGGATCTGTTTTTGCAAGTCTCCTGCCTCGATCAACCTTTGATTAAAAGAACGGAGCTGCGCTCGGGTGTTTCCTCCTTCGACACCGGTTGCCCTAAATGCAAAAAAATTAGCGAATGTCTGCTCGACCAAATACGTCTTTCCGACACGCCGTCTGCCATATACACATACAAGCTCGGATTTTCTTGATCGTTCGCACCGTTCAAGTTTTCGGATCTCTTCTTTTCTTCCAACTATTGTCATATCTGTAAGGCCCTCTCAAATTCCAACCTTATTATAGCAAAATCTCCAATTATAAGCAAATATTTGCTCTTAATTGGAGATTTTTCATGTTTTTGATAAGATTTGTCCAATTATAAGCCAAATTTGCTTTATAATTGGACAGCCTCTACTATCGCCCCGATCATATGATCGAGCATCTTTTTGGTCATACCCGGATAGACACCCACCCAGAATGACGAGTTCATTATCGTATCGGTATTGTGAAGGTCTCCGACAATCCTGTAAGCACCGGCATCATCACGAATATCGTCAAAGCACGGATGTTTGGTCAGGTTTCCGGCAAACAGCGCACGCGTCTGAACACCGGAGGCCTCAACTGCAGACACTACCGCATTTCTTTCAACGCCCTCGCGGCACGTCATCATGAACCCGAACCAGCTCGGATCGGAATGAGCCGATGCTACGGGCAATATCAGCTTATCCTCGATATCAAATCCCATCTCAGCGGCACGTGACATAAGGCCCGAACGCAGGTAGGCAAAATTCTCCTTCCTTTTCTCCACAAACCCCGGAAACTTCGTAAGCTGCGCACATCCGACCGCCGCCTGCATATCGGTAGCCTTCAGGTTATATCCGAAGTGCGAATACACGTACTTATGGTCATATCCAAAAGGAAGCTGTCCGTACTGCCCGTCAAACCGGTGACCACACAGGTTGTCGTGCCCCGACGGGCACACGCAGTCCCTTCCCCAGTCACGCATACTGCGGATTATCCTGTTAAGGAGCGCATCGTTCGTATAAACGGCACCACCTTCTCCCATCGTCATATGATGCGGCGGATAAAAGCTTGACGTTCCGATATCACCGAC
>JAFRIL010000142.1 GCA_017432845.1 Lachnospiraceae bacterium
TCTGGATCTCGACTTTGGATTTGGCTGCCAGAATTCTCGTGGCGACCTGTTCGGCAGGCATTTCCAGAGAGAATATGGCGACCGCACCAGGTGTGACGGAAGCCGCTTGGTGACGCCCATCTCCTCGGCAATGTCAACAGACCTTACCGAATCTTTCTTCTTCTGAAGGACCAGTATGCATTTCAGATAATCCTCCGACGAACTGCTCTTCCCCATATCAGATTTCCTTTTATGCTTTCGCTTATCGCGGTTAGCTTTGGCTAACCAAATGTTAATGATATACTCCGCTGTTTGTGCGCAGTTTCTATTATCAGCTGTAACGATACAAGGCCCTATAGGTGTGTATAGAATTCATCATTCACCTCTCGCCTACCCTGTTTTCTCACAAGTTATCCTCCAAAAAGGTCACTGTTGCCGTATCCCCGGCATAAGATGTGTCATACTCTTAAGCCCTATTGCCATGGTCGACCCGTTATGAAGCATCGCAGATGTCGCAGGCGGCATAACCCCGGCTATTCCAAGCCCTATCAGCGCAGTATTGAATCCTACTATGGTCCTGTAATTGAATCTGATCCTTTTCATCAAAAGAGTACTGATATCCCTTAGTACGACTATGCTTTCCAGATTATCGGAGCCTATTGTGATATCGGCTATCTGTCTGGCTATTTCCGCGCCGTCGCTGATGGCAATTCCCGCATCCGATGCGGATAATGCCGGGGAATCATTGATCCCGTCACCTACCATGATCACGCGATGCCCTTCATTCTTCATTTTTTCAACATATCCCGACTTGTCTTCCGGAAGCACTTCCGAATAGTATTCGCTGATACCTGCTTCGGCAGCGATCCTGGCAGCGGTTCTGTCACTGTCACCGGTCATCATTACGATATGTTTAAATCCGCGTGCGCGAAGTCTCTCTACTACATCCGGTGTTTCTTTCCGCATCGGATCTTCTATCAGAATACATGCCGACAATTTACCATTCCTGGCAAAATACAGGTGAGAGTATCCGTCCGGCAATGAGTCAAACAATTCTCTCCTGTCATCCGCTATGGCAACGCCTTCATCTTCGAAAACGAAATGATAACTTCCGATAACAGCTCTCTCACCTTCGATCTCAGAAGCGATGCCATGTGCAACTATATACTCCACACTTGCATGAAGTTCATCATGCAGCAAGCCCTTTTCCAAAGCAGCATCAACCACGGCTCCGGCAACCGAATGTGGAAAATGTTCCTCCAGACATGCCGCCTGTCTGAGCAGTTCATCTTCGGATTCATCGCAAAACGATACCACTTTGGCCACGGTCGGTTTAGCTTTTGTTATCGTACCGGTCTTGTCAAAAACTATCGTATCCGCATCTGCCACAGCTTCCAGAAACCTGCCGCCCTTGACGGTGATATCATATTCGGACGCCTCCTTAATGGCAGATAATACGGATATCGGCATCGACATCTTAAGTGCGCATGAATAATCAACCATAAGTACTGATACCGCTTTAGTCACATTCCGGCTTATCGCCCATGTCAGTCCGGCAGCAAGCAAAGTATATGGAACGAGCCTGTCGGCAAGCCGCTCTGCTTTGCTCTCCAGAGATGACTTGAGTTTTTCGGATTCCTCGATCATCTTAACAATCTTGTCAAATCGTCCGCAGCCCTCTGTCTGGGTCACCCTGATGATCAGTTCGCCTTCCTCCACAACCGTTCCTGCAAATACACTCTTGCCTGCTCCCTTGTGTACCGCCGTGCCTTCCCCTGTCATGGAGGCCTGATTTACCATGGCTTCTCCGGCATCCACCTCTCCGTCAAACGGGATCATATTTCCCATACGAACGACTACCCTGTCACCGCAGACTACCAATGATGAATCGGTCTGCTCCTCACCGTTCTCTGTTTGCAGCCACACCTTATTGATGTTTAAAGACATCCTCCTGGCAAGATCGTCCACCGAACGTTTATGAGTCCATTCCTCAAGAGTGTCGCCGATCTTTAGCAGAAACATGACATTCGAGGCGGTATTGTGATCGCCTGTCATGATCGCGGACATGATCGCGACCGCATCCAGCATCTCCACCTGCAGCCGTCTGTTTTTGATCGTCTTCAAGCCGCGCCACAGGTATCCGGCCGCGCTGATCGTATCCCATATCCTTCGGATAAAGAACGGAAGAAGGAGACGTTTACCGCAGTGCATGAGCACTGCCGTCACAACCCGCTCGTAATACTTCGAGGAGAGTTCTCTACCGGAACTCTCTAATACCTGTTCCGGCACATCTACGTCTGAAAAGGAAAAATCTTTCACGATGTTCAGGATCCGTGATCTGTCACAGTAGAAGAAGATCACCGCATCCGCGGTCCGTTCGTAGACCTGTACTTGCCGGACCTCGTCAAAGCTTTTCAGATAATATTCCAGAGTATCCGCCTCCCGGAAGCTTAACCGTTTCCGGGGGAGATGAATCCTGATCCTGTTTTTGATCTCATGCCTGATCGTAATCTTCATTCTTCCGTCTCATCTTCCTTCCCGGATCTTTCCTCGTTGATCGCCTTTGCTTCTTCATATATATCCATGCTGTTTTCCTGAAGTGTAGTCACCTGATCGAGTACTGCATCCTTTACTCTCAGAACCCCTGCGGTACAGTGCGCGTAGAGTTTTTTGGCATCTTTGGATGAGAGAAGTTTGATTCCCTCCAGACCAAACAGTGTTCCCAGTGCAAATAAGCCGATTCCCTTTAGTTTCATTTCGTTGATCTCCTTTCCTGATACATGGTTTTTGGGTTAGTGTCAACTAACTCGCGGTTTATATTTTACTCCGCTATTTGTGCGGAGTTATTCTATACGGTAAATACGCCGGTACTTTAGTTAGTTATCGCTAACTAAATAA
>JAFRIL010000001.1 GCA_017432845.1 Lachnospiraceae bacterium
TACATTTGTAAGGCCGAATGTACTCTTTATCTTTGAAAATACCGGGGATTGCCGCTGGCAGCGGTCATAGATGCGGTTAAGCGGAAAGATCTCAAACGATCCCATGGTCTCGTAAACCCCTGTCATTAAGAGCGAAAAGTTCTCATGATCCGGATCGTCTGATGTGAGCGCATCCTTGACGGGTGCGGGAATCACTGTCGATGAAATGATCCTTTTTCTGAATTCTTTGGAAGATCTTGCAAGGCTTCGCAGGGCATTTGCGCCCGCAACCGACCCGCAACCTCCTGCGGCTTTCGTATTGGACGAAAACCACAGCTGGTTGCCACCGTAACACGGTTTCCTGTCAGGACCCGTGATCTGCAGTTGTCGGGCACGGGATATGTTCATAAAATCTGTTTTGGTTTAAGATCTATTTCTTTAATGTGACCTTGTCGAGATGCCATATGTCGTCAACGTACTCCTGGATGGTCCTGTCGGACGAGAACTTGCCGGAGCATGCGACATTCATTATCGCCATCTTGTTCCATCTCTTCGTATCCTTGAAGGCTTCGCTGATGAGCTTCTGCGTCTCGGCATATGACTCGAAGTCCTTAAGGATGAAGTATGTATCGGCCTTTGCGGTACACTGTGTGTTAAGAAGGGAATTGTAAAGATCCCTGAACAGTTCCGTATCGTTAGGGCTGTATGTGCCGTTAACGAGCTGCATCAGCACTTTACGGATATCGGCATTGTTGTTGAATATGACATTCGGATCGTATCCGCCGTTCTGCTCGTAGTTTATTACCTCATCGGAAGACAGACCGAAGATGAATATATTCTCGGCTCCGACTTCCTCATGCATCTCAACGTTTGCACCGTCCATCGTACCGATCGTAACCGCACCGTTTAACATGAACTTCATGTTACCGGTTCCCGATGCTTCCTTGGATGCCGTCGATATCTGCTCGGAAACATCCGCCGCTGCGATGATAAGCTCTGCATTTGATACACAGTAGTCCTCAATGAAGACGACCTTGATCTTGCCGCCGATCGATGCATCGTTGTTAATGACTTCAGCAACCGAGTTGATGAGCTTGATCGTAAGCTTTGCGTTCTTGTAGCCTGCTGCAGCCTTTGCACCGAATATGAACGTTCTCGGAACAAAGTCCATATCGGGATGTTCCTTGAGCTCATTGTACAGATACATGATATGAAGGATGTTCATGAGCTGACGCTTATACTCGTGCAGGCGCTTAACCTGTACATCAAATATCGATCTGGGATCGACCTCGATACCGTTATGCTCGAGAATGTACTTGGCCAGTCTTACCTTGTTCTGGTACTTGATGTTCATGAATTCATGCTGCGCCTTCTTGTCGTCCGCATATACCTTCAGATGACGCAGTACAGTAAGATCCGTGATCCACTCGTCACCGACATGGGCGGTCACCCACTCTGCCAGGAGCGGATTGGCATGAAGGAGGAACCTTCTCTGTGTGATACCGTTCGTCTTGTTGTTGAACTTGTCGGGCATCAGCTGGTAGAAATCTTGAAGTTCCTGCTTCTTAAGTATCTCGGTATGCAGCCTTGCAACACCGTTTACCGAATATGAAGCACAGATAGCCATGTGGGCCATCTTGACCTGTCCGTCATAGATGATCGCCATCTTGCGGATCTTGTCCACATTACCCGGATGGGATGCTTCTATAAGGAGGCAGAACCTTCTGTTTATCTCTTCTACGATCTGGTATATTCTCGGAAGAAGGTTGGAGAACAGCTCTATAGGCCACTTCTCAAGCGCTTCCGACATGATCGTGTGATTCGTGTATGCTACGGTCTTGGTCGTAACGCTCCATGCATCTTCCCAGCCGAGTCCGTAATCGTCCATCAGTATACGCATAAGCTCGGGCACCGTAAGTGTCGGATGCGTATCGTTCATCTGGAACGTTACCTTCTCGTAGAGCTTCTTGATATCGTCATGTTTTCTCATGTACTTCTCAACAGCTTCCTGAACGCTGGCCGATACGAAGAAGTACTGCTGCTTTAAGCGGAGCTCTTTTCCGGCATAGTGATTATCGTTGGGATAGAGCACTTCGCATATGTTTCTGGCAAGGTTCTCCTGTTCAACTGCAAGACGGTAATCACCCTTGTCAAAAGAGTCGAGTTGGAAGCACTCAACCGGCTGTACATCCCAGATACGAAGAGTGTTGACAACACCGTTTCCGTAACCGGGGATCGGAAGATCGTAAGGAATAGCCTGAACGCTCTGGCAGTTTTCCTGTGAGAAATGATTTTCGCCCTTCTCATCGACGTTAACGACTACGTTACCGCCGAACTTGACTATCTTGGCATATTCCGGACGGCGCAGTTCAAACGGATAACCATCCTTGAGCCAGTTATCGGGTACCTCAACCTGGAAACCGTCCCTTATCTGCTGACGGAACATTCCGTAACGGTAACGTATTCCGCAGCCGTATGCGCTGTATCCGAGCGTTGCAAGTGAATCAAGGAAACATGCAGCCAGTCTTCCGAGACCTCCGTTTCCGAGAGCCGGATCTCTTTCCTGGTCCTCGACAAGATCGATATTGATACCAAGCTCATCCAGGGCTTCACCAACCTCTTTGTATTCCTTGAGGTTTATCATGGCATTTCCCAGAGCCCTTCCCATCAGGAATTCCATCGACAGATAATAAACCGTCTTCGGATCTTCCTTCTCATAGGCCTTCTGGGTCTCCAGCCAGTTGTCTATGATCGTGTCCTTGACCGTATAGGCAACAGCCTGATAGACCTGCTGTTCATTCGCTTCTTCAAGGGTCTTTCTAAAGAGTGCCTTGACATTTTCCTTAACCTGCTTTTTGAATGTTTCCTTGTTGAATCCTACCCTGCGTCCTGCCATCAATTAACCTCCTGTTTATTGTTTCTTAACGCCAAGCGTAACATCCTGTCCGTTTATGTTCCAGTCTTTGACATAACCGTCGGTATCCCCGAGCGTGATATCGTTTGCGAGAACCTCCTTCATGATCACTTCTTTATTTGAAGTAAGGACTTCCTCGATCTTTGCGTTATCCTTTGCGTAGACCATTATCCTGTCCATGACCTCGAAACCGGCTTCCTTACGCATCGTCTGGATCTTGGATACGATCTCACGCACAAACCCTTCCTCTATGAGTTCATCTGTCAGCTTCGTATCAAGAACGACCGTGATATTGCCCTCGTTAAGGGATTCGAAGCCTTCCTGCTGGGTCATCTCGATAAGAAGGTCGTCCTCGGCAAGCTCAACTTCCGTTCCGTCGACATCAAACTTAAGCGCTCCTTCGCTCTTAAGTGTATCCATTGCCTCATTACCGTCGACCTGCTCAAGGTATTTCTTAATTCCGCCGAGCTGCTTACCGTATTGGGGTCCTACGGTCTTGAGCTGGGGTTTCATGTTATATGTCGTAAAGCCTCTTACGTCATCGGTAAACTCGACGTTCTTGACGTTAAGCTCATCCTCTATGATCTCGCGGTAGAATTCATCAAGTGTGAACTCAGCCTTTATGAACATCTTTGAGATCGGCTGTCTGTTCTTGATGTTGGCGGCATTTCTGCACGCACGTCCCATGACAACGCTCTTTAATACATGGTCCATGTTTTCTTCAAGTTTATGATCGATCCATTCACTCTTAACCACGGGAAAATCACACAGATGAACGCTTTCGGGAGCGCTGTCGTCTATTGAGCATACGAGGTTACGATAGAGCTGCTCAGTCATGAACGGGATCATCGGAGCCGCGGCCTTAGATACTTCGACAAGTGCCGTATACAATGTCATGTATGCATTGATCTTGTCCTGCTCCATGCCCTTTGCCCAGAA
>JAFRIL010000143.1 GCA_017432845.1 Lachnospiraceae bacterium
GCGGGTTCGGGGGAAATGATCAAATCATCCGGGACGTAACAGAACCATAAAGAGGAGAGAAAAAGATGAGACTGATGAAGAGATTTATGGTAGCTGTCACTGTGGTTGCTGCAGTAGTCCTTGCAGGATGCGGCGGCAAAAAGGCTGACTTTGATGTGGATGCGCTTGGGAACGACCTTGCCACAAAGATCACGTATCAGGACAGCCTGGCGCAGATGGACCTTGACTCGGCGGGAATGTTCTTAAACCTTTCGGGACTTGATGTTGTTAAGGCATCCGTATACGAAGGCTCCGGCGGTACCGCTGAGGAGATAGTGGTTCTGGAATGCGCAACAGATGCCGATGCAAAGAAGGCTGAGGATGTATTAAAGACGCGCGTGTCCGAACAGATCGAGAGCTTTACCGATTATGTTCCGGAAGAACTTACAAAGCTGAATGCAGCTGTTATAAAGGTAAGCGGCAAGTATGCGGTCCTTTCCGTGTCGGATACTCCGGACGAAGCCAGAAAGATCATAGACAGTTATATGTGAGACCGGATAAAATGTCAGAATATTCACCATATTCGTTAATAATTATTAAATAAAATAAAAAATATTTAAAAATTGTATTGACAATTACCAAATACGGTAATATAATACAGACAGAACGAAAGAAGAGTTGATGATTTGAGACGGATCCACCGATCACTCGGATCCGAATTCAAAAGAAGGAGGTACGGACCACCTAAGAACTAAATTTCCAAATTCAGATGAAACACATAGTGTATGAAGAATGGAGTCCTTAGTTCAGACAATACGATACGAATATATATATAACAGTCTACGACAAGGAAAACGCGAAGAGAAGCGAGGATGCGGTGGAAATGCCACCAGAACATGCATCATGAAAATGCAATTCCGGTAGAGCTACAAATGAATATGGAAACAGAGAACATGAAGTCCTGATAAAAAGGGTCAGGCGCTGGTATCGTAAGAACGAAGGACGTTGATCGGAGGTACAGTCCATTGGATACAGTCTCAGAGTAAGGGCGGATGCAGGTTAAATGATCGGCATCCGCTTTTACATTGTCTGTTGTAGTACGGTTTCTCTTCTGATATACTATATCTTGTATGATCATACGCAGTTTCGGGCTATATAAACAAAACGGGATATCTGCCGTGCTCTTCGGTCTTATCCTGACCGGAGTGTTTGTTTTGTGCGCTCCGTGTGCTGCCTATGCATCCCAGACCGTTACGGTTGTAATAGATCCGGGACACGGGGGCAAGTCCGATGAGGCGGATGAGACAAACAGCGGATGCAAATATCACGGCCTTGAAGAGAAGAACGTCAACCTTGTCACGGCTCTTGCGATGTATGATGAGCTGAGCCAGTACGGAAACGTTGATGTATATATAACAAGGGATGTCGACGCCGAGGTCTCGCTTTCAAGGCGGGTCGAGTTTGCCGACGAAGTCGGTGCCGATGTGCTTATATCCATCCACTATAACGCTTCCGCAGATCACAATTTCTTCGGATCCGAAGTTTTTACATCCGCATACGGAGAGTGCTATGCCATAGGACACGCGCTCGGTGAAAAGGTGATGGATGAGTGGGTAAAGGAAGGCAATACCCGCAAGGACATCAAAACGAGGATCGGCAGGAAGGGCGATTATTACGGCCTTATCCGTAACGGTACGGCGGCCGGGATACCGACGATCATACTTGAACACGGATATCTGGACAATGACAGGGATTACCAGCGAATCAAGAACGAGTCGGCGTGGAAAAGGTTCGGCGTCATGGATGCCACGGCTGTTGCAAAGTTCTACGGACTCGAAAAGGACGTTGTAAAGGAGAATGTCGAGCCGACGGTTGATATCATCGTGCCGGATGATCCTGTCATGCCCGATGAAACCGAGCCGCACGGGATCAAGCTTCAGATAGATGAATATAACAGCAACAAGGGCGATATAAAGTTCACGCTCTATGCATATGACGATGAGAGCCCGATAATGTATTACGGGTTTATGGAAGGTGATGACGTCGATAAAGATACCGTTTTCCCCGAACTTGAGCTTTGGGACGGAAAGAACGGGAAACTGACGGGATCCTATCATATACAGCCCGGGTACAAGGGCAAATTGACCGCTAAGGTCTATAATGTGTATCAGCTTGACGGGATAAGCAATTCCGTAGATCTTGTGCCTGACGAAGAGGCACCTGATGATGAGGAAGACAATGCCCTCATAGAAGATGAGACTTCCGATGAAGAAGATACGATGTTCCTTGACGAGATCAAGGAAGACAAGGAAGAAGCCGGCGAGGACTGGATAATAGGAGGGGATCTTCCGGCGGTCGATACGTCTGCCGTGGCAGCTGCCATAGACAAGAATACGAAGTCAACGGTAAAGGACTCATACACGGGTCTTCTCATAGCCGTTCTCGTGGGACTTATTACCGTTGCGGTAGCGGTTGTGCTTATCATTACGAGCTCGGCGGAAAAGAGAAGAAAGAGGAGAAAGCGCGAAGGCTCAGGAAGCAGGGATTCGTTTGACTGGGCCGCAGACTTTGATAATGACTATGATAAAGACTGACGGAGTGATTTTTGACGTGGATGGCACGCTCTGGGATTCGACCAATGTGGTCAAAGATGCGTGGAATAAGGCTTTTACGGACTGCGGATACGATCATCCGCATATTACCGCCGACAGGCTTAAGGGACTGTTCGGACTGCCGATGGCGGATATTATAAAGGATATATTCCCGGATGGGACCAATGAGGAGATAGATGCACTCACCCCGATAATATACGGACATGAGGATGAATACCTGGACCGTCTCGGGGGCAAGGTCTATCCGCAACTGATCGAAACACTCCGAAAACTTGCCGGGTCGGTTCCGCTTTTTATAGTCAGCAACTGCCAGCAGGGTTATATCGAACTGTTCATGAGAAAGACCGGCTGTGAGGATCTGATACGAGACCATCTGTGTCCGGGAGATACGGGACTTCTCAAGGCAGACAATATCTCAAAGATAATAAATGACCATGGCCTTAAAGCACCGGTCTATGTCGGTGATACGGTAATGGATAAGGATGCCTGTGACAAGGCGGGCTGTCCTTTTATTTTCGCGCGTTACGGGTTTGGAAGTGTAGATGACGCCAAGTATGTTATAGACAGCCTGGGGGAGCTGACAGGGCTGCTTAATATATGATGAGATTAATGAGGGAAGGCAGGTAAAATCATGAAGATCACATTTGTCGGTGCAGCACATGAGGTCACGGGAAGCTGTCATTATATCGAAGTCGGCAGCAAGCATATCCTTGTGGATTACGGTATGGAGCAGGGCATCAATACTTACGAGAATGTCCCGCTGCCCGTTGAGGAGGGGATGATCGATTATGTGCTCCTGACGCATGCCCACATCGATCACTCGGGTCTTCTGCCCCTGCTTTATTCGAAAGGCTTCAGAGGCCAGATATATGCCACGGACGCAACCGCGGATCTTTGCTCCATAATGCTGCGAGACAGCGCGCACATTCAGATGCAGGAGGCTGAGTGGCATAACCGCAAGGCCAAGAGATCGTCGGATGTCGAACAGTTTGTTCCGCTCTACACGATGGAAGATGCCGACGGTGCCATCAGATGCCTGTCTCCTTTAAGATACGGCAAGAAGGTTAAGATCTGCGAGGAGCTGTCCGTAAGGTTTACCGATGTAGGCCATCTTCTCGGTTCGGCAGCGATCGAAGTATGGCTGACCGAGGACGGCGTCACCAAGAAGGTGGTGTTCTCGGGCGATATAGGTAATGACAATCTTCCTCTCATACGTAATTTCCAGACGATCGATGAAGCCGATTACGTTCTTGTAGAATCCACATATGGCGACAGGTTCCATGCAAAAGAAGGCGTTGATTATGTTTCGGAACTTGCCTCAACGATAAGGGAGACTTTCTCAAGAGGAGGAAACGTTGTCATCCCTTCGTTTGCAGTGGGCCGTACACAGGAGATACTGTACTTTATCAGACAGATCAAGGAAAATCATCTGCTTGACGATCTCGGTGATTTTCCGGTCTATGTTGATTCGCCTCTTGCTGTTGAAGCCACCGGTGTGTTTAACAAAAATGTCAACGAATGCTTCGCGGAAAAACCGCTTGAGCTTGTAAAGCGCGGGATCAACCCTTTAGTGTTTACGGGACTGAATCTTTCCATTACAAGCGAAGAATCAAAGGCCATCAACTTTGATATGGAACCGAAGGTCATCATATCCGCATCGGGAATGTGCGAGGCCGGACGTATCAGGCATCATCTGAAACATAACCTGTGGCGGGAAGAGTGTACGATACTGTTTGTGGGATATCAGGCGGTCGGAACACTCGGAAGATCGATCGTTGAAGGTGCCAAGGAGGTTAAGCTTTTCGGAGAGCCGATAGAAGTCCGGGCGAAGATCACAAAGCTTGAGGGCGTGTCGGGCCATGCGGATAAGTCCGGACTGACACGGTGGATGCTCGGATTTAAGAACGATCCGCAGATGGTATTCGTGGTACACGGTGATGATGAGGTCACGGACACATTCGCAGCCTATCTTCATGACGAACACGGATTTAACACATATGCACCGTTTTCCGGGACATGCTATGATCTGTTAACGGATGAATTCGTCGAAGAGACAGCAGGCGTCCGGATCGAAGGTGCCAAGAAGAAGACGAGGACCGTATCCACCGTATTTGAAAGGCTTGTTGCGGCAGGCCAGAGGCTGCTTGCGGTCATCAGCCATAATGAAGGCGGGGCGAACAAGGATCTGGCGAAGTTCGCGGACCAGATTAATTCGTTGTGTGATAAGTGGGATCGGTGATACGTGCTGCGAATGATTAACGCATTTGCTCGAAAACGCGCTCCCGCTCTTCTTCAGGCGTAGCTGACGCTAGGCTCGAAAAGACCTCACCAAGCGCAGACGCCTTCACAAGGTTTTCTTACAAAAGGTTAATCATTCTTGCACTTGGTTATTGGATAGATTATGAGAAAGCAGATAAGGCTGTGAATATGACAAAAGGAGATAAGTATTTTCGGGAGATTGTAGAGAGGATACTGAGCGAGGGCTCGAAGGATATCAATCCCAGACCGCATTATGCGGACGGGACGCCGGCTCATACCTTTTCGATCGATCATGTGATGTGCACATATGATCTGGCAGCGGGCGAGTCACCGTTTGTCACGCTGCGCCCGATCGCGATCAAGTCTGCGATAGGAGAACTCTTGTGGATCTACCGCGATATGTCAAATGATCTTGATGTTTTGCGGGACAAATACAACATCACCTGGTGGGATGAGTGGGATATCGGTGACCGTACGATCGGACAGTGTTACGGTGCCACCGTCAGAAAATGGAATCTTACCGAGAATCTTATCAATGATATCAAAAATGATCCTGACGGAAGACGTCACATAATCAATATGTGGCAGGAGGATGATTTTAAGCAAAAGCACGGTCTCAAGCCCTGCGCATACCAGACGACATGGAATGTGCGTCACGGTCGTGACGGCAGGGATTATCTTGATATGACCCTTTTCCAGCGAAGCTCTGATTTTCTGACGGCAGGATGCATAAACCAGCTTCAGTACACGGCATTTCTGATCGCGATCGCGAACCATCTCGGTTACATTCCGGGAAGGTTTTCATGGTTTGCGGCAAACGTTCAGGTCTATGACAGGCATATCGAGCAGGCAAATGAGATGCTGGGGCGAGAGAGTATCGAATGCTCTCCTATGATAACGCTTCCTGCAGGCAAATCATTCTGGGATATTGAAGTCGATGATTTTAAGGTTGAAGGATATCCGAGGGATGTCATCAAAGAAAAGAACCCGCAACTGAAGTTTGATCTTGGGATATGATCATTGTTAAATGAGGTATAGCTTAAATGAAATGTATAGCGGCTGTTGATAATAACTGGGCGATCGGGTTTAAGGGAAAGCTTCTCGTCTCCATTCCCAATGACCAGAAGATGTTCAGGAACGAGACACAGGGGAAGGTGGTCGTGCTCGGTCGCAAGACTCTTGAGACTTTCCCGGGAGGATTGCCGCTTAAGATGCGCACGAACATCATCCTTACGCGCAACAGGGATTACAGTGTTAAGGATGCGGTAGTGGTTCGTGATGACGAAGAACTGTTTGCCGAGCTGTCGGGGTATGACAGTGATGACATATATATAATCGGCGGAGACAGTGTTTACAAAAGATACATTAAATACTGTGATACGGCCATCATCACCAAGATCGACCAGAGCTACGAATCGGATGCGTTCTTCCCGAACCTTGATGAGGATCCCGACTGGGAGATGGTAGCCGAGTCCGAGGAGATGACGTATTTCAGCGTGGAGTATACTTTCAGGGAATATAAGAACAAAAACGTTGCGATTTTCGGCGAAGGCCGGCAGGGGTAATAAGGTTAGGATCACGGGGGAGAGAAGATGAGACCGATTATCAGAAGAGTTGTAAGATCAGCAGTATCTATCATACTTGCCGTTGCGATGATATTACCGTTTACGGCGACAGATGTTCGTGCCGAGATATTCTTTCTGCAGGGCGGAAGGAGACTCGACACGGATTTTTATGCGAATTACTACCCTGACCTGAAGGCAAAGTACGGGTATAACGCGCATAAGCTCCTGGACCATTACATCAACTACGGGATTTTTGAACGCCGCATCCCGTCCATGTATTACCTTAATAACATGGATGCGCTTGAGATAGGTGATTTTGTTCCGAAGGAGATACTGTACCAGAGAAAGAGCCTGAGGAAGGGCTGCAACCAGGGACAGTTCTTCAACGCCTATGACGAGGCGCTCTATTACGTCTGCCGTCCGGCCAAGAATGCCAATCCGTACAACATGTATGCGCAGATGGGCGAGGTTGCGAAGCAGCTGTATAACAGGGTGAACTACAATCCCGGTGTCAAGTATAAGACGAAGGGTGAGCACTACAACGATCCGTGCGGTGTGTTCGGAAATGTCGACAAGCTTCCGAGCGGATACAGGGTCCCGTACGGTGCCGACTGTGCAGGGGCGACACGTGCTGTCGGGCTGTGCCTCAACATCCTCTGTATCCCTTATCAGCATGTCAATGAGAATACGTGGAAGCAGCAGTGGTGCCGCGTGAACATAAATGGAAAGTACTATGTCATCGACCCTTATGTGTCTCCGTATGTAATGGAGGAGACATATTACGTGAGGCTGTATCCCCCTTATATGCTTTAATATGCTGTAAGGAGGGACCCACGAAGTGGGAGGATTCCTTACTGCACGACGAGCCCCTTTCGACGAGGTCGAATTAAAATGGGCGAGTCTCCGCTTTATGCAAAATGGAGGGGCCCCTCTCTCCTTGACAACAGTAGTTTTGAGGTAGATAATATTTTGAAAATCATACAGAAGGAAGGTGTATCAGATGGAAAAGAAGAATATCGACTGGGGTAACCTTGGATTCGGGTATATCCAGACCGATTACAGGTTCGTTTCCAATTTCAAGGACGGAAAGTGGGATGACGGAGAACTGACAGAGGATGCGAACATTACGATCAACGAGTGTTCGTGCGTGCTCCAGTATGCGCAGACGGTCTTTGAAGGGCTGAAGGCATACACAACACAGGACGGAAGAACTGTAGTATTTCGCCCGGATCTTAACGGTGAGAGAATGGAGCAGTCAGCAGCAAGGCTGAAGATGCCCGTTTATCCCAAGGAGAAGTTTGTTGAAGCGGTCAAGAAGGTAGTCAAGGCTAACGAAGCTTTTGTACCTCCTTACGGAAGCGGTGCTTCACTTTATCTTCGTCCTTATATGTTCGGGTCTGACCCCATCATCGGTGTCAAGCCCGCCAACGAATATCAGTTCAGAATGTTTGCGACACCCGTGGGACCTTATTTTAAGGGCGGTGTAAGACCTCTTACGGTTCGCATTTCAGATTATGACCGTGCGGCACCGCACGGAACCGGAAACATAAAGGCAGGACTTAACTATGCGATGAGTCTGTATGCGATCGTTGATGCTCATGAAAAAGGCTTTGACGAGAACTTCTATCTTGATGCGGGCTCGCGTACCAAGATCGAGGAGACAGGCGGAGCCAACATCATATTCATCACAAAGGACGGAAAGCTTGTCACACCGAAGTCGGATTCGATCCTTCCTTCGATCACGAGAAGATCTATCGTTCAGGTCGCAAGAGAATACCTTGGAATGGAAGCAGAGGAGCGCGAAGTGTTTGTGGATGAACTCGCAGATTTTGCCGAGTGCGGACTGTGCGGCACTGCAGCAGTTATTTCGCCCGTCGGCAAGATCGTGGATCACGGCAAGGAGATTTGCCTTCCTGCCGGAATGAACGATATGGGACCTGTTACGAAGAAGCTTTACGATACGCTTACCGGCATCCAGATGGGAACGATCAAAGGACCCGAAGGATGGGTAGTGGAGATAGGGTAGTTAATGGAGATAGGGTAGGGCCCCTGTCTCCACGTGGAGCCCTCATCCGACGAAGTCGGATCCTTATGGGCGACACTCCTTGGATATTTCGAGATAGTGTTGGAAAGAGGAAATAGTATATATGAAAACGTTCTGGAAGGAATTTAAAACATTCATATCTAAGGGCAGCGTTATGGACATGGCTGTCGGTATCATCATCGGAGGAGGCTTCACGGCGATCGTGAATTCTCTTGTTAACGATCTTGTGATGCCGCTTCTGTCGATACTGACCGGCGGATATGATTTTACGAAGTTATCCGTAGTGCTCGGTTCCGGAGACAATGCGGCAACGCTTAACTACGGACTCTTCATCTCGGCAGTGATCAACTTCCTTCTGATCGCGCTCGTCATCTTCTGCATGATCAAAGCGATCAATAAGATGAAGGACAAGATCCAGAAGAAGGAAGAGGCAGAGCCCACCGTTAAGGTATGCCCGTTCTGCAAGTCTGAGATCGATATCGCGGCAACAAGGTGCCCGCACTGCACATCACAGCTGGAGGATTGATTCCGGCTTGAGACTGAGACAGGGGGACAGAGACTGAGACAGGGGGAC
>JAFRIL010000144.1 GCA_017432845.1 Lachnospiraceae bacterium
GAAGGGTTTGCCGTCAGTGTAACAGGGGAGTATAAATAAAAGGGGGAAAGATCAATGAGAAACACAGGTGCGCGTAGGGGACGCCGCCGCAGAAAGATCATCCGTGGCATGAAGAAGACTTTTATCAACGTCGTATTTGCACCGGCAAGGATCCCTAAGATCAAAGGTGACATGCTCGAGACGATCATGAGGCTGTGTGAGATAGCAGCGCTTGCGTTTGCTGCACTTCTGGTACTTCATATAGCCGTTCCGGATGTGATAAAGACCGGGCTTGTGATTTTATGCGGAGCGGTGTTTGCAGCGCTTCTTCTTACGATCAAACTGTCCGATTACCAGGAAAAGATCGAACAGTACAGATACTACGGTTTCAGGATCTGACCGCACATTTTTGCCTTACAGTTCTATCGCTATATCATATACCACGGGATTGAGTTCCCGTATGCATTCCATGTGCTCGTTGAGCAGATCTATGTTCGTATCATAATCCTTGTGGAAATATTTGATAAGATTGAAGTATGCCCAGGCGCTGTTGGCGTCGGGGTATACTAGTGCTTTCTGGAAGTATTTCTTGGCAAACGGTATATTGATGTAATCGTGCAGATGTACCGTATCTCCGGATGAGGAGCGAACCTCACCCGTCATGTAGAAAAGCCCCAGCCTGTTTGCTGCATACGGCTCATATCTGTCCGCGGAGATAGTCAGATAGTGGACAAAGGCATTTACATGCTCCGTGATGTCATCACTGCCGCGGACTATCATATCGGCTTCACGTGCAGCCAGATTATTACACGCGTATACATATCCGCCTTCGGCAGCGTCTTCGAAACACTCCTGGGCGCTTGCGTGTTCATCAAGCTTTTCGGAAAGAGAGGGCAGCTCATTTATTATCCTGCCGATAAGGTTTACAGCCGCAGGCGATCTTATCGCGGACAGCGTTGCAAGGGCAAGATCAAGAGCGATCTCAAGCCTCTCCTGCCTTGTAAGCCTTTCTATCTCTTCTATGATCTCACACTTTTTGAGGATCGATTCACAACGGTAGTTAACAAGGTAGTAGCCGATAAAGTAGAACGAGAGCGGTGTGCCGTCCCCCGTGCATGTTATACCGTCTTCAGTAAAAGTTATCCCGGCAGATTCGCAGTAGAGCGGAAATGCTTTTTTGTAGTTATCCCTGCATGGTATCTTGCGGTAGAACAGAAGGTCGGCATATGATTTTAGCGCAGCTTTGTTGCCCGTAAGTGCCAGGCAGATGATCTCGCGCTCGGCAGACGGCGAACTGTAGCCGTACTTGTCAAATACTGTCTCGTTAAGTACTGCTTCGTCTGCCTTATAAGTGTTATTGCACGTTATCTTCATGACTCTTCCTCCGCTTTTTTGACGCCCTCATCCCGGTGCGCAGTTGTCAGTGCAAAAAGTGCCGGGAGGCTGCAGAACAGGGCATACATGTATCGAAATTCCGCATAAACGGGAGCTGATATCACAAGTGAGAGTATGATCGCAAGGATGGGCACGATGGCAACGATGCCGGTGGTATTCTTTGTAAAGATGCATCTTGCAAACAGTATAAGAACGATCCAGGAAAACATTCCGGTCGCAAGCGTTATCTGAAGGACGGGATTATTGTAATACAGCCACAGATACTGATCCATTGCATTCCTTACCGCGGGGCTGATGATAACAGGCGTGATACCGTGTGAATTTGCTTCAATGTCCCAGTACCACACCCAGTAGTTGTAACCGCTGTTCCAGTAACCGCACGTGCTGTCGACCCATGCGACTACGTAAGTCATGGGATTTTTGAAAAATGTCCTTACGTATACGGCAAGAAATGTCCCCATATTGTCCGTGAGCGCATCTTCAAAACCTTTATCCCTTATCATGTTCTTTACCGGATCGGATATGTCGGGATTGTATGTATCTGCTACCGCGCCGGTGTCCATGAACGTATCCAGGAACGCCATGTCTTCATCGCTTATGTTTCCGCCGTCTGCTATCACGCGCGATATCTGCTGAAGCGGGATGGAAAGCGACTCAACGGTATCGGGCGGCACAACGCCTGATGCCTTGAGCACGGGGTGCTTAAGTACGAGTGAAGATATGATCGTGACCCCCATTATGATCCAAAGCTTTCTGTTTTTTCTCATAAGCAGCAGTACTGCCAGAAATACAAAAACGTATACGAACAGTCCGTTGCTTCTTATCAGGCATATGACAGGCCCGCAGAGCGAAAATCCCACGATATTGATTTTACGGTTTCCGATATTCCTGTTAAGCCTTATGAAGAACAGGATAAGGAGTGTGACAAATGCTCCGAAGTATACGTCCTTCCATACCGTGAACGAAAACATGATATGAAACGGCATGATCGCATACCATGCGGTTGCAGCGATCATGGCAGGACGGGGAAGGTCAAGGTCTGCCATCGTTCGGACAACAAATGCAAACGTTGCCGCAACGACAAGTATCTGTACGGTCACATAAAATGCTATGGCAGTATTCATGTTGCCGGATACGGCAAGGATGGGGCGGATAAACAGCCCTATGAGAAGCGTGTGGTAAAACGGCTGGTGATTGGAATATACACCGGTAAATAACTGGTCTATCTGGTCTATGGAATCAAGCGACAGAAGACCGGGATAATAACTGAGAAAATATACCGGAAGATATACGGCTGATATGATGATAAAAGGTATCAGGAAATATAAGACGCTGCTTTTTTGTCTGACATCATCCGCGGAAGGCTTATCAGAGGTTTTGCAGAATGTACATGAAGAGCCGGCGGTAAATGTCAGGATGTTTCTTACGCTGCAGTAGGATCCTGCCATAATGATCAAAACATATGTTGCCTTTACAAGGCGTACGAACATCGGCGTTCTTATATCGGGCAGGATCGGATGAAGCCATATCTGATAGTTTGCGATGGTGATAAAAAATGCCGCAACAACTGACATTACGGCTATCGCGCGCCGATAGTCCGATGCCTGATCGATGCCAGCTTCTGAAGCCCCCGCTGCCCGGTTCTCGCGCATCAGGCAGTATAGCGAGAAGATCGCAAACAGAATATAAGGTGCATAAAGAGCACGCGTTTGCGACAGCGTGATCAGTGCGAGCAGTATGCAGATGACGTTGATTATCCGTTTATTCATAAGGGTAGGGGTCGGAGAATACCGGTTCAAAATCCGAGAAGATGTTGCGGTCAAATATCAGTATGTACAGGTCGTCATCGTACTTGATCGTCTCGACGGCATTGGCGGCAAGTGTATCTTCAACAAAGCCAAGCTCTTCGGCAGTTACTGCAACAAAGTATCTGTCAACACCGGCAACGTCAACGTATCCCGAAGGATCCGACTGGTAGTGCCTTACGCCGTAGCGGCCGTCGGGCCAGAACAGGATCGGACTCACCTGTATAGTGTTATCGGAAAGGACGGTCACTGCGTTGGCGGAATTCCAGAAGCTCGAGTATCCGCGCGTAAGACCGTTCTCTTTGTAAATCTCTATAAGCTTGTCGTTCCTGTTGGCATTAAGAGCCGAAGGGATATGCTTTACGGTCAGCATTGAGATGATCGCGCATACCGCAAATACGGGAACGAGGAGTACCACCCACCTTACATACAGACGCTCTTTTAACATGTACAGCACATAGAGCATCGACACTATGACCGATGCGCATACAAGACCCGCAAGGCGCCAGTTTGATACGCTAGCGTAGCTTACGGAATATGTCAGCATGGTCATGAAGAACATCAGGTGATAGAACAGTATGAGAAGGCGAAGCGGCCTGCTTTTTATCCTGCGGTAGGAGATCGCGGCAAAGACCGGTATCACCAGGAGCGCGACGGCAAATACATACATCGTAAGTATCCTTATGCCGTCAAATGACATCATGAGCACGTCCTGTTCGGATTCATCCGTCAGTACCTTGATCCACTCGAGAAGGAACGGACTCTGTTTCCAGACCCAGCCGTCCGAGGGAAGGAGTGCGGTGATGGAAGCTTCGTATTCACGGCTTCCGAAGAAGACCGTCTTGATTATAAATCCCGCAAAACCTCCGGCAAATATGATGCAAAGCTTCCTGATAAGGTCTTTATCGTTTCGGATGGATATCGGGGTCTTGTCAAAGTACCTCTCGAGTATGAGCGATCCTGCAAACGGGATAAAGAACAGTATAAAAGTCGCCATGCCGTTCGTACAGCAGAGCATGCACCACACGGCAAGAAGAACGTATCGTTCCTTGTTAAGAAGCGCATATGCGATACACATAAAGACTATCGCCAGACTGTAGTGTATGACATGACCGTAGAAGATCATGCGCGTTATCTGGGATGCGCACATGAGTATCATCGTAATGCCGGAAAGCGAAAATGCCTCGCCGTATGAACAGCCGGCGCAGCGCATGTAGATAACAAGGGCTGCAGCGAAGATCAGTGCGAACACGGTCATACCGAGCTGGTGCGAAAAGTATGTAAGACCGAACTTGGCAACTATCGGTATCATTATGGGTATGCCGGAAAACGGCAGAAAATATGCATACCAGTAGTCGGGATCATAGAAGTGCCCGCTTACGACCGAAGCGTTTGCCCACAGTATAGTATCCGTGTAGTCGGCGTTATATTCGGCACGGCATCTTTTGTACAAAAGAAATATGACCACGAAAAGGCCCAGCAAGAAAATGCCAAGCCCTGTCGCGGTACTGATCGTTTTTTTATGTTTCTTAAAAAATTCCATTTACTACCTGTCTGATTATCACAGACTGAACTTATTGATGATCTCGTTAAGGTCTGATACCGCATCACGGCAGCTGCTGACCTTGTCGATACTGTCGATGGATTCGGATGCCATCTCGGTCGTCCTGTTTGCGATATCAACAACGCCGTGGCTTGTCTCCGATACACTCGTATCGATACCGGAAATGGCTCCGGCGATCTTTTCGATATCGTTTGTAAGACTTCCGACGCTGTTGCGGATCTCGCTCATGCTCTCGCCGAATGTTTCCGCATCGTCCTTGTACTGCACGCTGACCTTTCCGAATTCCTGGTAATCGGACAGAACGTTTGTCTCAAGGAACGATGTTGTCTGAGTCAGGCAGTCTGACAGCTGTCCGACCGCATCGTTGACCTCCGTAACGATACCGCCGATGTTTGTGACGGCCTCGGATGTCTGGTTGGCAAGGTTTCCGATCTCGGTCGCAACAACCGCAAATCCTCTTCCTGCCTCACCGGCACGTGCCGCCTCGATCGAAGCGTTAAGTGCCAGAAGCGATGTCTGCGAAGAGATGGCCATGATAGTTCCGGTAAGCTCATTGATCTTGTTGACTGCCTGGGAAGCATTGATGGCTTCTTCTGATTTTTGCTTGACGCTCTCGTACATATCCATCGTCTTGCGGCTGGCGATCTCGGTCGTCTGTGCAAGTTCGTTGGCGCGCCTTACTACCTCGTCGGAAAGCCTTGCACCTTCGTCAGCCAGTCTGTCGATATCCTGAGCGTTTGTCTGAACGTTCGTAACGTTTGCTGCGATCGTGGATGTTGTTGCCGCAGTCTCTTCCATACCTGCTGCAAGATTCTCTGTAGTTGCCGAGTTGTCTTCGCAGATGTTTCCGACCTTGTCGATCGTTGCCTGAAGCATATTGACGTTCGTATCTATGCTCGACCCGGCACGCGATATCATCGTTACCATATCGCGCAGGTTCTGGCGTGTAACTGAAAGTGCACGTGCGATGATACCGATCTCGTCCGAGCGCTTTTCAAGCTGTGCGGACTGTGCATCTTCCGAAAAATCATAATTTGCGGTCTTGTTGATCACCGGTACGAGGTGCTCGAGAGGCCTGAGCATTATCATTGCAAAGAATGCAACGAGTACTACCGAGATAACAAGGAAGATCAGGCCTATGACGATGAGCATCGTACTCATCTTGTCAACGCTTGCCATCATCGCATTCCTGTCAGCCGTAACTATCACTATGTTGCCCGATTCGGTAAACGCATATCCTGCGACCTTATCGGAACCCTTGTATTCGTATGTGCATGATCCGTCAGAAACGCTCTTTCCTGCTGCAAGATCCGCAACGATGCCTTTGACCGCTGCGTTCTCAACGGGATTGCCGATCTTTGATGCATCCTTGTGATAGAGCATCGTTCCGTCGGGAGATACCATGTATGCATAGGATCCTTCGACGCCTGACATTACGATCTCACCGATAAGCTTGTCATAGTCGATCCTTATGAGCTTGTCGTGATCTGCGGTAACAAGCACTATGTTACCGGTGTCGGTGAATGAGTATCCCGCAAGCTTTAATGCATCCTTATATTCGTAAATAACAAATCCGTCTTCAACCGTCTTTCCTGCCGCCAGATCCGCAACGATGCCTTTGACCGCGGCGTTCTCAACGGGCTGTCCGATCTTTTCGGGAGTCGGATGCCACAGCATCGTCCCGTCGGGAGATACCATGTATGCATAAGATCCGTCCACGCCGTCTATCGTGATGTTTCCTAGAAGAGTGTCATAGTCGATCTTCATGAACTCATCATAGTCGGCTGTTACGATAACGATGTTTCCGTTTGATGTGAACGCATAGCCCGCAAGCTTTAACGCATCCTTGTATTCATACAGGACGGATCCGTTCTCCACACTCTTGCCTGCCTTGAGGTCTTCGACTATACCCTTGACGGCAGCGTTCTCAACGGGCTTGCCGATCTTGTCGGCAGTAGGATGCCAGAGCATCGTGCCCCCGGGAGATACCATGTATGCGTAAGAGCCTTCGACTCCGAGTATGTGAATGCTTGAAAGTACCCAGCCGGCGTTTCCGCCGTCATCGCCGCCTAATGCGAGATTAACGCTCTTTGCTGCCTCTTCGGCAAGATTCTGGGCATATGATTTGTACACTTCTTCTCCGAACTGTCTCGAGAAGTTGATCGATACTGCCGCTTCCTGGGCAAGGTTTTTTGCATATCCGCCGTAAGCCTGTTCACCGAACTGTGCTGCAAAGTCAACACCCTGAGCCGCCTCTTCGGCAAGGTTCTGCGAATAGTTGAGGTATGTTTCCTCCATCGCGGATGCTGCACGGTTCTTCGCAACGATGATAAGAACGAGTATAGATACGAATACGATCGCACTTATCAGAAGTGTGATCTTGCTGCTGAGCTTGTTGAATATCGCAAGCTTTGCCGTCCGTCTCGTTGACTGTGTCCTTCCTTTTTTTGCGGAAGAACTTCGTGATTTTGTTCCTGTAGCCATCTTGTACCCTCCAATAAGATCAGAATGTTCTGATTTGATCAATCCATTTTACCACATTGTCGCGCTAAAGTCATCATTGAGACAGAGGGACGGTTCCTCAGTCTCAAAAAATTGAGACAAAGGAACCGTCCCTCTGTCTCAATTTTGCTTGATTTGATCAGGGGGAAGTTGCTATAATCCTTTATGGTGCAATACATTCTGCACCGAGAAGGAGAAGAATATGAATTTCGAATTATGGCTTTTTTCGATCAAGCGGCTCGCACAGACAATGGATGCGGCAAAGCTGATCTATGAGGGATTAAGTGCGCAGGAGCAGGAAGAACTGAAGAGAGAGTACGATGCGTATGTAGGAAACACATCCGATCCTTCGCCGTCAAAAGGCGATGGTCAGGAGAAGATCGTACAGACTGCGGGCAGGGACAGGCTTGGCAGTTTTGCACCGCAGTTTGCACATTTTAACGATGATATCCTCTTTGGCGAGAACTGGAACAACCTGGATATCGATCTGAAGACCAGATCCATCGTCACGGTGGTCGTTCTGATGGCCCAGGGCATTACGGACAGCTCGCTTCGGTATCACATACTGAACGCGAAAAATCATGGGGTCACACAGAAGGAAATGGCTGCAGTGATAACCCATGCGGCATTTTATGCGGGATGGCCGAAAGCATGGGCCGCATTTGATATTGCTAAGGAAGTCTACAGTTCGTAGTCCAGACAGCTTCTTATCTTCACATAAGGCCTTACCTTGGAATCCGCAACGGCAACGTGTTCGGGATGCTTTGAGTATGCTTTTAGGGCATCCGCGCTTTCGAATGTCGAATCGAGCATAAGGTCGGCCGTTGAAGAGTCAAGACGGGAAGTGTTGACCTTTATCTCAACGATACCGGGAACTTTTCCGTACAGTCCTTCGAGCCCTTCTTTGATCCCCTGCCTGATCGAATCTTTTTCCTCATTCGAGTATTCATCTTTTAATGTCCACAGTATAACGTGTTTGACCATAACTGCTCCTTTCATGAAAATCGTACGTATTGTCTGTCTGATTATACATATATATCAGCCTTTGGGCAATGTGGTATAATGAACTGATCATTTAAAGGGGAAGACAATGTATTATGCAAGTTTCGGGCTGCTGGCCCTGATACTTCATCTTATTATCAATACCGAGATACTCCGTAAAAAGGCCGAGGAGATCAATTCGGTCGCCATCAAAAGGTACAGGAATTTTCTGTACATCATAATGTTGTATTACATTACCGATGTACTGTGGGGATTGCTGATCGAGTCGGGGATAGTCGTCCTTGCCTATGCGGATACCGTATTATATTTTGTATCCATGGCTATGGCGGTGCTCGTGTGGACGCGCTTTGTGGTCGAGTACACCGGACGGCGCGGACTAGAGAGTGTGAGTCTGATCTATGCCGGCTGGGTGATCTTTGCGTTTACGCTGATAAGCCTTGCGATAAACTTCATCACTCCGGTGATCTTTACGATCGACGCAAACAGGGGCTATGTTCCCGGAGTGGCCAGATACTTTATATTTATAATCCTGTTCCTGCTGCAGACGGTTCTTTCGATTTATTCCGTTTTCGTATCGGTAAGGAGCGAAGGAAAGGACAGGATCCATTATGCGACTATAGCCGCCTCCGGTGCCGGCATGGCGTTCTTTATCGTACTGCAGACCCTGTACCCGCTGCTGCCGTTCTACGCAGTGGGGTGTCTTGTCTCAACGTGCCTTATCCATGTATTCGTTGAGGGCGATGAGAGGCAGGAGATGGATGAGCGGCTCCACATGGTGGAAAAAAAGGCAAAAAGCGAGGAGATGAAGAACATCACCTTCGGACAGATCGCGGAGAGCCTTGCTTCCAACTATGACTCGATATACTATGTGAACGCAAACGACAGCAGTTATGCCGGGTTTTCCGCAAAGAACGATCAGGACGGACTTACGATAGACAGAACCGGTGAAGATTTCTTTACAGATACAAAAGAAAACATCCCGAAGATCATACATCCCCAGGATCAGGTAAGGCTTGTCGCCCTGCTTGACAGGGATTATCTCCTGTCTGCATTGGAAGACAGGAAGATGTATACGGTAACATACCGGATAACGGAAGGAGAGCGTGCGGGATATACGAGGATGTCCGTTCGCAAGACGTCGGATTCGGCGCATTTTATAATCGGTGTGGAGAACATCGATGACGAGATAAGAAAAGAGCATGAACATGTCCAGGCCCTTAACACGGAGAGGGAGCTGGCAAGACGGGACGAACTTACAGGAACGAGAAACAAGACGGCATATTTTGAGCTGGAGGAGTCGGTACAAAAGAGCATTGAATCCGGTATGGAAGAGCCTTCCTTTGCGATCGCGATATTTGATATCAATGATCTTAAAAAGGTAAATGACGAGGAAGGTCATAAGGCCGGAGATGATTATATAAAAAGTGCCGCAAAGCTTATATGCGATACGTTCGATCACAGTCCGGTGTTCAGGATCGGTGGTGATGAGTTCGTCATATTCATGCAGGGTGATGATTATAATGACAGGGACGATCTGATGCTGCGTTTCCACGAGCAGATACTCGAGAACATATTAAACGGTCACGGCCCCATCATCGCTTCGGGAATGGCCGAGTTCATTCCGGGAAGCGATAAGAGCGTATCTTCGGTATTTGAGAGAGCGGATGATAATATGTACAATGACAAACGTGATCTTAAACGAAGCGGCAACGGTTACTCGGATTCGATAAATATCAGATAAATGATTTTCGCAAGGAGAGCAATATGAAGATTTCCGAATTATTGCAGGACGAAAAAAACAAAATGTCATTCGAGGTATTTCCTCCCAAGACAGATGACAGATATGAGAGCGTGAGCACGGCGGCAAGTTCGATAGCTTCCCTTCATCCCGCGTTCATGTCGGTAACGTACGGTGCCGGCGGCGGTACGAGCCGTTATACTCTTGATATAGCCGAGGAGATACAAAGATCTTATGATGTGCCGTCCCTTGCTCATCTTACTTGCGTCAACTCCACAAAACAGACCGTTAAGGAGCGGATAGCCCAGATAAAGGATTCGGGGATCGAAAATATCATGGTGCTTCGGGGGGATCTTACCGAGGAGATGAAGCAGAAGGACAGGAAAGACTGGGACTACCACCATGCGATAGAACTGATCCGCGACATCAAAGAATACGGCGGCGATATCTGCATAGGAGCCGCCTGCTATCCGGAAGTCCATCCGGAAAGTACCGACCAGAAGGAGGACATAAGGCATCTTAAGGAAAAGGTTGATGCAGGTGCCAAGTTTCTTACGACACAGATGTTTTTTGACAACAACCTGTTCTATAATTTCCTGTACAAGATAAGGGAAGCGGGCATTACCTGTCCGGTGATCCCGGGTATCATGCCGATAACGAATGCCAACCAGGTAAAGCGGGCCATCGAGCTGTCCGGATCATTTATGCCGCAGCGGTTTAAGAGCCTTGTCGATGCCTTCGGATCGGATCCTGCCGCCATGTGTGCAGCGGGCATAATATATGCGACCGACCAGATAATAGATCTGTACGCGAACGGGATAAAGCTCGTTCACGTTTATTCGATGAATAAGTACGGCGTTGCCAGATCCATCTGGGACAATC